>CAYTSJ010000124.1:0-6321 GCA_964440385.1 uncultured Pusillimonas sp.
TCGTAAAACTTGATCAGGCGGTCAAACGGGAAACGCCCCTGTTTGTACAGCTCGATCATTTGCGGGATAAAAATATCGGGCATGCTGTCGCCTTGGTGAACGCCTCGTACGTTACGACCACCCAGCACCAGCTGTAATATGTTGACTTGCGCATCAGCCCCTTTAGCCGTGTTCACCAAAGCGCATACGCCTCGTGGTGACATGCGGTTCACTGCTTCTTTGATCAGGCCCAGTTGACCGGTGGTATCGACCACGAAATTCAGGCCTTCGGGCTCAATCTCGGCGATACGTGCAAAAGTGTCTTCTTTTGTGCCGTTAATCACATGCGTAGCCCCGAGTTCTTGTGCCAGTTTCAGTCTTGAGTCTTGCGTGTCAAGGGCAACAATTTTGGCCGCGCCGCACAGCCGGGCCGCCATGATGGCCGACAAGCCGACCGACCCGACACCCAGCACGCCGATACTGCTGCCCGCGGGTACTTTAAGGGCATTGATAACGGTAGACGCCCCGGTTTGAATGCCGCAGCCCAACGGCCCGAGTAACTCCAGGGGCACGGAATGATCCACGGGAATCACGTTGCGTTCGGTACAGATGCTATAGGTGGCCAGGGAGGATTGCCCGAAAAAGTGGCTATGAATCACTTCGTCACCCTGACGAAGGGCCGTTGACCCGTCGATGCGTTTGCCGGAAAAAGCATGTCGACCCAGGTGTCGACAGTACACCGCATCACCCTTGATGCAACTGGTGCATTGGCCGCAGGAATCAAAGGTGATGACCACCGCATCACCAGGTTTTACTTTCTTGACCGAGCTTCCTACACGTTCCACAATGCCGGCACCTTCATGCCCCAGCACTATTGGCTTCGGGCTGAAACCGTCGGTATTGCGCATGTTGATGTCGGTATGGCAAATGCCGGTCGCTACAATCTTGACCAGCACTTCATTCTCTCGGGGCGCTTCAAGCTCAAGTGTTTCCAGCGAAAAAGGCTGGTGGGTCTGGCGACAAACAGCTGCAGTAATTTTCATAGTGGTTATCAGCGGGCTTCGAAATAGAAATGTTTGGTACGCATGAAATCGTGCATGCCTTCAAGACCGTGAAGTTTGCCGTAGCCACTGTCACCGTAGCCACCCGTCTCGGCTTCGGCAAACAGGCGGTTATGTGTGTTGCACCAGACGTTGCCGAAGTTCATGCGTGAGGCAACACGACGCGCCCTGAACAGGTCTTGAGTCCATACGCTGGAAGCCAGGCTGTAACGCGTGGCGTTGGCGCGTCGGATGGCTTCGTCTTCGCTGGCAAACCGTTCAAGGACAATCAATGGCCCAAACAACTCATCTTGTATGAATGGTGAGGCCAGGTCGTCGACTTCAACCAGGCTGGGGGTAATGAATGCTCCTTTGGACAATGCCCCTTGGGGGATTTCACCCTTCAGGACCACGCGGGCTTCTTTTTCGGCTTTCTCGATCAAGGCTGCAATGCGATCACGGTTGGCGATGTCGATCAGGCAGCCCATTTGCGACGTCGGATCGTTGCCCGCGGCGACCTTGAGATTTCGCAGGGCATCAGCAAAGCGGGTCCGGAAAGTTTCGTAAATGTCGTTGTGCACGAGAACGCGGGTGATGGCGGTACATTGCTGGCCGGCCATGACGGTCGCGCCCGCCACGATGCCAGCGACTGTGGTATCAAGATCGCAGTCGGGGAACACGAGCGCGGGCGCTTTACCACCCAGTTCCAGTGACAAGCGTTTCAGGGAAGGCGAGGTCGACTGGGCAATCAGCTTACCCACTTTGGATGAACCGGTGAAGCTGACAACGTCGACCAGCAAGGTTTCGCACAGGTGGCTTGAAACGGCAATCCCGGATTCAATCACCGAGTTCACAATACCCGCAGGAACACGTTCGTCGCAGGTCAGGCATTCAAGCGCAATGTTTTGTGGCAGGCAGGTTTGGAATGCGGGTTTGATCACCACCGAACAGCCAGCCGCCAGCGCGGGAGCCAGCGAGCGGATCAGCAGCAGCAGCGGTGCATTCCAGGGCACGATGATGGCCGCAACCCCGGCGGCTTCGCGGTCAAGGACCGAGAACGCACCGGGTTCGACCTCAAGGTTGCGACCGTATTGGGTGCGGGCCAGGCCTGCATAGTATTTAAGCTCTGATACGCTGCCCATGACCTCACCGATGGCTTCACGCTTCAGTTTGCCATTGACGGTGACCAGCCAATCGACGATCTCGTCCTTGCGCGTTTCAAGACGCATGGCGAAGTCAAATAACACGTCGGCACGCAGGCGAGGGCTGTTACGCCAGGCGGTGTTATCGAAAGCGCGCCGTGCAGCTTCAACCGCAGCGATGGCTTCAGCTTCGGTACCGTCGCAATAGTCATGGACGACTTCCGAGGTGGCCGGGTTGATATTCTGGCGAATCGTTGGGTTACCTGAAACGGAAGCTAACCATTGGCCATCGATGTAGTGTTTGGCAAGTTGCATAATTAACCATCAGTGAGCAGGTATCTTGGGCTGCATGCCGAAGATACCTGTATGTTTAGAGGATAGATGAACAACAAGAAAAACGATGATCAGGCAACCGCAGCGGGCGGGGCCGAGGCGTTTTTCTTTTGGACAAAATGCAGGGTAGTCAGGATGATCATCATGATGACGCCGACAACGTCAGTCCAGATCGCGCCAGGGAATGTATCGGCAGGAATAAGCATCAGGATGCCGGCAATCATGAAGAGCACCCGCTGAACCGTATTGACGGCGACCGAGAAGTAGCCCACAACCCCGATGGTGCCCGCCAGAATGCCTGCCGCAGCGGTGATGAATGCCCAGGCAATTGATGCGGCAGGGCCGTCCATCAGCAAAGAGGGTGACAGCGCAAACAGGAAAGGCACGACATAAGAGCACCATCCCACAGTGGTCGCTGTCCAGCCTGCTTTTGACCCGTCACATCCGGCAATGTTGGCTGCAGCGAATGCGGCAATAGCAACCGGTGGTGTCACCATGGACATCATGCCAAAATACATGACAAACATATGTGAGGCCATGGGGGTGAGGCCAGCCTGAATCAGTGCCGGCGCAATGAGTGTGGCCAACAGGATGTAAACCCCGACGGTAGGCATACCCATTCCCAGAATAACGGCAATGATGGCAGTCAACAGCAGCAAGATGATCGTGCTGTCACCGGCAACAGCCAACACCTGGAGGGTCAGCCCGAATGCCAGACCCGTCAGGTTCAAGGTTCCAATCACCAGACCTGCTGCGCCGGCAATCATCAAAATATCGATAGAAGCACGGCCTGTGCTGATAACGGCCAGGAAAAGATCTTTGAGGGGGACGCGTTCTTGTTTGTAGCCAAAGACCAGGTTGAAAATAATCAGCAAGGCGGCCGCTTGCAGGGCAGCGTATTCAACGGCCACTTCATAGAACATAATGCCGAAGACCAGGACAATGAACGGTATGGGGAAGTACCAGCCGGCGCGCATCACTTCTTTGAGGGCGGGCAAACGCTCCATGGGTTCGCCCTTGATGCCCAGCTTCGCTGAAGTCAGGTCAACCTGAATGAACAGCGCCAGGTAATACAACACGGCAGGGATGAGCGCAGCAACCAGAACGGCGGCATACGATACTTGCAGCAACTCGGCCATCAGGAAGGCTGCAGCCCCCATCACGGGCGGTGCCAGCTGCCCGCCGGTAGAACCCACGGCTTCAATGGCGGCCGCAATGTGTTTTGGAAACCCCGAGCGTTTCATCATTGGGATGGTGATGACGCCAACGGCAGCAACGTTAGAGACCGCGCTACCGGAAATCATGCCGAAGAGGGCCGATCCGACCACTGATATTTTGGCTGAACCACCGCGATAGCGGCCCATCAGGGCCATGGCAAGATCAGCAAAAAAGTTTGAGCCGCCCGTGACCGCCAGAACCTGACCCATTAGCGTGAACGGAATCACCACGACGATGGCAATCGCCAATGTTTGACCGAGTGTGGCATTGGTGTCCATGCCCAGGTAAACCAGCAGCCGGGTGAAGTCGATGGGGCGACTGACAAAGGCTTCCGGCAGCATGTGCCCGGTCAGGGCGTAAATGAACAAAACACCGATGACGATGACCAGGGTCAGGCCTGCAGTACGTCGAGTAGCCTCGATAATCAGCGCGACCAGGATCGCGCTGATGATGATGGCATCGAGGGGGCGATAAATGACCTCATTGACCAGAACCGGGTAGCGCACTGCAATGTAAACGCAGGTGAACAACCCCACTAACCCCAAAACGGCATCGAACCATGGCGTGGGGGCATTATCTGCGCCGGGTTTGGCCCGGATCAGAAAAAATGCCAGTGCAAGCCCAAAGCCCAAAATGAGTGCCAGGAATTGCTCGTTATAAAACGTCCAGCCCAAATGCATGGGTATGTTCAGAACCCAGCCGACGACAGAAAATGTCAGCAGGGCTTGAAGGGTCAGTGACATGGCGTTGAGCAAGGGTGCCGGAACGCCTTGCCCAGATTGCTGGTTCGCAATGACAGTCATTATTTTTTCTCGAAATTAAACGGATGGATTACTTGACCAACCCGACTTCTTTGTAAAGACGCAAGGCACCGGGGTGGAACGGCAGTGGCATGTCGGTCTTGTACATTTGCTTGACGTCAAAGGCACGGAAAGGTGCGAAGGCATTTGCCAGCTCAGCCTGGTTTTCGTAGAGTGCTTTCATGGCCTTGTAGACGGTTGCCTCAGACGCATTGCTGCTGGTCAGCAGCAGATTGTCGTAAGCCATCGTGGGTGTAGGTTCAGTGACGCCAGCCAGACCAGGGCGTGGGTTTTCCAGGGTTTCGTAACCGAACGGGAAAATTTTCTTCAGCGCGGCAACTTGCTCGGGTTGATTACCCATCGGCAGCATACGCAGACCACCCACGGCCGCATCGACTTCGGTTACTTTGGCGGTACCCACCGCAAAGAAGAAGGCGTCGGCATTGCCAGCCACCAGTTCGTCAGCGCCACGAACCACGTTAGGCACCAAAACTTGCTTGATATCGGAGGGTGAAACGCCACCGGTGGCCAGCAGACCTTCAAGCACCGTATTGATTGAACCCATCGCCATGAAGCCAAACGTCACGCGTTTGCCTTTCAGGTCGGCCATGGTTTTGATGTCGGAATTGGCGCGGACAAACATTGCGGTTTTCAAGGGGAACAAGACCGACGCAATTTGAAGGTTTTTTGCAGGTCTTTTTGCGAAAGCACGTTCACCTTTGGCGGCTTCAGCGGATTCAAGTACGTTGGCAATGCCGAAATCAAGCTCGCCGGTGTCAAGCAGGGGGATCAGAACGCTTTCGCCGCTGTTGGGTTGGACCCGGGCCTGCATCTTTGCCTGTTCAGCCAGGACTTTTGCGACAGCTGAGCCCGCCGAATAGCTCATGGTCCCCTGGCTCATGGTGCCTACGCCGACGCTTTGTGCAAGCGCAGTGCCAGTCAGGCTGGCAGCCAAGGCTAACCCTGCAAGAAATTTGAATTTCATGGTGATCTCCGGATGGTTTTTTTTGCGTTCTAATGTGAAACAAGACTGAGCGCTCTTTAAAACAGAAATTTCTGTAACATGCTCATTTTTGAATGTACCATATTTCATGTCTCTGCCTAGAAGTGTCTTGGTTTCCTTCATGCACTACCCGCCGATTTTTTTGTTTTTCAGTATTCGTCATGTCACTTCAGCCAAACCTTAAACCCGTCTCGTCCTCGTCGTCCCAGGAAAAAATGGGCTTGCGCGAGCGCGGAAAACTTGAACGGAAACGACGTATTTGCGTCGCCGCCCGCCATGCTTTTATGGAGAAGGGTTACGACGCGGCAACCACGCGTGACATTGCGGCGTTGGCCGAGGTGGGGATAGGCACTCTGTTCACGTACGCCAAAGACAAGCGTGAACTGCTGATGATGATTCTGAACGATGACCTGGATCACGTCAGTGAATTGGCAGAGCGGTCTGCGGATGCCCGTTTATCGCTGCTAGACCAGTTGCTGGCTTTTTTCAAGCCGCGCTATGACTATTGGGAAACGCACCCTGAACTGGGGCGGCCCATTGTCAGGGAGATCATGGACGTGGCGGGTGCTACTGAAGAGCCTGGTCCGGAAACAGCGCGTTTTTACAGGCGCAGAGCACGTATGATGCATGCGTTGGAAACCATTATTATCAACGCCCAGGTCGAGGGTAAAGCGACCCCAACAGTGCCGTCCTCTTTGATCGCATCGCTTTTCCTGACGATATACCTGACGGAGGTCAGGCGTTGGATGAACCAGGATCAGCCCAAGGCTGCAGAGGGGATGGCACGTCTGAAAGATTTGATTGCT
>CAYTSJ010000125.1:0-6306 GCA_964440385.1 uncultured Pusillimonas sp.
TAAGTGGCATAACCCCATTAACAGTTTTGAATTCAATGAGTTAGCAGCAAAAAAATTCTGGACGACTTTGGGTGCAACACAAGGATGGTTTCTGGACAAAAAAACAAACGTCGTTAAAACGGTCAGTTGTTAGCGATCGATTCACACATTACTCACAGCACTGCGTACCCGTAGTTATCCACAGGGCAAAAATATTGTAACTTTTTGTGATTAATCGAAGATAGACTTGAAAAAACTATCAACCATGTTGACCCTCATGTCAATCATCAACCGCTTTACAAACCAGCGATAATCTCAGAATCAGGACACCCCGCAGATATCCTTCACGCTTTAACAGGAGAAGCCTTCCATGAAAATAAAAGCACTTGTCGTCGAGCATAAAGATGCCCCTTTCGTCCTTCAAGAAATTGACCTTGAAGCGCCACAGCGCGGTGAAGCACTGGTGCGCATCGTAGCCAGCGGTGTCTGTCATACTGACGCCGTCACCCGTGCAGGCGATATGCCCATGCCCTTTCCGTCGGTACTCGGCCATGAAGGTGCGGGCATTGTCGAACAAGTCGGCCCTGGCGTCACTGAAGTCAAACCAGGTGACAAGGTCATCATTGGCTGGCCATCTTGCGGCACCTGCCGCAATTGTCTTGATGGTCAACCTCGCTACTGCCTGAAAACCGGTGAAGCCTTGGTATCCGGTCGACGTTTCAAAGGAGATGCCGCCGGAACAAGCGCTTATTCACGCAATGGTGAACCCCTGAATGGCCACTTTTTCGGACAATCTTCGTTTGCCACTCACTCCATTGTCACGGCCGACGCACTGGTCAAAATGCCTGATGACACCCCAATTGAACTGCTCGGTCCTCTGGCCTGCGGTCTGGCCACCGGCGCAGGCGCTGTCCTGAATGAAGCACGCCCAAAACTTGGTGATTCTGTGTTAATTGCCGGTGTAGGTGCCGTAGGACTGGCTGCCGTCATGGCCGCCAAGAACTCGGGTGTGACGAAAATCATCGTTGTCGATATTCATGACAACCGTCTTGAACTGGCCAAAGAATTTGGTGCCACCCATGTGATCAATTCACGCGATCAGAACATGGTCGAAGAGGTTCGTAAAATCACTGGCAGTACGGTGGACTATGCCTTTGACTGCACCGGAGTCGTATCCGTCATCGAACAACTGGCCGACACCATCGGTATGCGCGGTCATTTGGTACTGATCGGTGCAGCACCGGCAGGCGCTCGTTTTTCACTCGATCACCTGACTACACTTTGGGGTAAAAACGTAATGGGTGTACTTGGCGGTGGTGGCCGATCCGGTCAGCTGATTCCTGCCCTGGTTGAACTCTTCCAGCAAGGACGATTCCCGTTTGATCGACTGGTCAAGTTTTACGACATGGACCAGATCGAACAAGCCCTTGAAGATTCGAAGTCAGGTAAGGTTATAAAGCCTATCTTGCGCATGAATCCGTAAAAGCAATGCGCGATTTGGAAGTCGCGTTTGCAATTACTTTGCTAAAGCGACTTTCATTGATGCGCAGACGCTATTCCCCGGCCAACCCGCCTGTTGTCACCATTCTGTGAATGGACTTCAGGTTATCGGGTTCGACATGCACAATCCCTTTTCCAGGCACATCGATTTCGGCGATCATGAACACGGCAAGGGCCGAAATCGCTGGAATGATCAACAATAAAGACTGGCTACCACGCCGGTTTCGAACGGTACGACCAATCAGGTAGTTACCAAAAATTCCAAACACAACCAACACGACCCAGGCCGCCTCGGGTATGTTGTGACGCCAGGTTGACATCGTTTTTTGTTGCGCAACATATAACTCGTTGCAGGCATTCAATACTGATGTCAGCACAGGGTTAGGATTTTGAACGGCCAGTTTGCTGATCAAACCCCACATGTGCGCTTGCATGGTGATGGACTCAAAACGGATGCGTTCTCGCGTTGATTCATCGAGGGTTTCGTAAAACCGGATGCGCAGATTCAGGTAATCGGTAAGAATGGTTTTGGCCTGGCCTTGAAATCTTTCTTCAAGCAAGGTGCTTCGCTGAAAGGCATTACCAATGGCAATCGCCTCGTTTTCTTCTGCAACTACACGGGCATCGTAGCCACTCATGGAAAAAGACAACAAAAAACCGATCAGCAGACCAAATAATGACAACGTGGCGCCAAGAACAATTTTCAGTTCATCTTCGACGTCGGCATTATCTTTCTGGTTTTTGACACCCGCAAATTTGCCAAATAAGGCAGCACCGCTGAGCACAACGAATATGCCCAAAAGCAATGCCCAGGAATAGCTATCTACAAAATCAAGAAAATATGGCATTGCTAAGAACCGACGTCAATGACGCGCGACCAGCGCGCAATACTGCGGATTCTAGCTTTCTTTGGCAGCTTGCATCAGGCATTTAGACAGCTTGTCGAAATGCAACAAAGCGGCTTGCGTTAATGTGACCTGCTTGCGACGCGAATCTTCGGTATCGGTCAGCATGATCCACCCTTTCGCACGCATTGATTTGAGGCGGTTGTGTATAGTTGCCGGAGAGCCGAGTTCAGCATGGGCCATCATGTCACGGACTGACAACCTTTGGGCTTCTTTGGTTGCAAACGCCACCATTTGCAAGATTCTTTCTTCAAGAGGATCAAGGGCTGGCAAAGAAGGTAAACCACGGAGTGACTCAGCCAATTGCAGGAAACGCATATAAATATCTGCAGGACGAATTTTTTCTTTCATGGCGATTACGGGAACCGGTGGAAGTGAATATTATTTAAACCTATATTTAATAGTCATGATCTTATCAGCCGAAATTTTGTAGGACAATAGGTTAAATGTCACAAATAGTATTACAAGGATTTATGGTTGCCTTGTCTATCGTGCTGTACCTTGGTGCCATGGTGATCAACGATTTCGTATTTATCCAGTTCCAGGAAATCCCCGGGGTGAACTGGGTTTTTCTGCCTGCTGGCGTCCGTTTGCTGTGCACTTTGCTGTTTGGTATCTGGGGAGTTTCAGGTATCGCCCTTGCTTCATTATTTGTTGCAACACAGTATATGTTCCCGGATCAGGGGCTTTATGCCTTTGGATTAAGTTTTATATCGGCATTCGCACCTTATATGGTTTATCTTGCAGCGCGACATTATTTTGATCTGGCCGCATCATTGATCAATTTGTCTCCGGGACGTCTGATGTTATGTTGCGTTGCTTTTGGTATTGTCAGTAGCAGCATGCATCATTTCTGGTTCTGGCTCCATAACGCCAACCAGATTTCTCTGAAGAGTCTGTTTGCCATGATCACCGGCGACATCATCGGGGCCATCATCGTGCTTTACGTCATGAAAATTGTTTTGGCATTGTTGCCCAGACCTTCTTTTTCCAACCCTCAATAAGTTTTTTTTCAGTCAGCTATAAACATTTAGTCACATTTTAAAAGTATTTTGTAAACAACAGGACACGGGTCAAAGCATCTCGAGCGACATCAGGGTTCACCCTATTTTATTTATAAAAAATAAATATTATGATTTATAAGTAAATAGCCCGATAACCTTGATTTTGCGAGCCCGCGACATGTCAACTCACAGTACCGATCCATCCTCATACCAGCTTATTGCTGTCAAATACCTTGATGACATTGCTCAGGTAACGCTGACGCGCCCGGAAAAACGCAATGCCATCAACATTCATCTTATTAATGAACTGAGCCATTGCTTTAGCAACATGCCGGAATCCATCAAAGCTATTGTGCTGAATGGTGAAGGCGAAGCGTTCAGTGCCGGACTTGACCTGAACGAAGCACGCGAACTAACCGTACCGCAAGCCGTCAAGCACTCACGTACATGGCATGAGGCATTTGAAAAAATTCAGTACGGTACAGCACCCGTTATCGCTGTTTTGCATGGTGCTGTCGTTGGTGGTGGCCTGGAACTGGCGTCTGCTGCGCACATTCGTGTCGCCGATAAGACAACCTTCTATGGCTTGCCTGAAGGCAAACGCGGGATATTCGTCGGCGGTGGTGGCTCTGCCCGTATCTCCAGGTTAATCGGGGTTAATCGTATGTCAGACCTGATGCTGACAGGACGTGTCATTGGTGCTGAAGAAGGTTTTCAAATTGGTATTTCAACGTACCTGACTGAACCAGGCAAAGGACTTGAAAAAGCCATGGAACTGGCACGTGGCATCGCGACCAATGCCGAAATGACCAACTATGGCGTCATGCACATGTTGCCACGCATTGCCGATCAGACCATACAAGATGGTTTGGCCACTGAATCCCTGATGGCCGCTGTGGCACAAAGTGACCCTGCAACCCAACGTCTTCTGGCCGAATTCCTTGACCAGAAAAAGAACAAAGTTCAACGGAGCTAAGATCACCATGTTTACCTATCGCCCCCCGCTTAAAGACATGCAATTCGTTTTGGCCGATATGTTCAAGGCGGCCGACGTTCTGCAGCAGTATCCCGAATTTGCAGATGTTGACCAGGACCTGATGCAACAGGTCATTGAAGAAGCGGGTCGTTTTGCCAGTGAAGTATTGTTCCCGTTAAATGCCGTTGGCGACCAGGAAGGTTGTCGTCTTGAAAATGGTCAGGTCTACACCCCGACAGGGTTTGCCGACGCTTATCACAAATTCTGTGAGGCCGGCTGGCCTGCATTGGCGTGTGACCCTGAATACGGCGGTCAGGGTTTGCCCCACACTCTGAACAGCGTGCTGTTTGAAATGTTCAACTCAACCAATCTGGCCTGGTGCATGTTCCCCGGCCTGATGCACGGGGCTTATTCTTGCATTCATCGCTACGCCACTGAAGAGATCAAAAACACTTATTTGCCAAAAATTGTGAGTGGCGAATGGTTAGCCACCATGTGTCTGACCGAACCCCATGCGGGTAGTGACCTTGGCTTGTTACGCACCAAAGCCATCCCTAACGATGACGGCAGCTACAGCATTACCGGGAACAAGATTTTCATTTCCGGTGGTGACCAGGACATGACCGATAACATTGTTCACCTGGTTCTTGCACGGCTTCCGGATGCCCCAGCTGGCAGCAAAGGCATTTCACTGTTTGTGGTCCCTAAAATTTTCCCTGATGGCAAATTGGCCGGTCAGCGCAACAGCGTGGTGTGTACCGGTGTTGAGCACAAAATGGGAATTCATGGCAGCCCAACCTGTGCCATGCAATTCGACAATGCCAAAGGCTGGCTGATTGGTGAACCCCATCGTGGTTTGGCCGCGATGTTCATCATGATGAATTCAGCACGCTTGCAAGTGGGTATTGGTGGTGTGGCCATTGCCGAAACCGCTTATCAAAATTCGTTGACCTATGCCAATGAGCGGATTCAATCGCGTTCAGCCATTCGGCCGGAAAGTCGTAAAACCGAACCTGCCGACCCGATTGTGATGCACCCGGCCATGCAACGACTGTTAATGAGCCAGCGTGCCTGGGTTGAAGGCGGCCGTATGCTGACGTATTACAGCGCCCTGCTACTCGATGGTTCCGAGCGCCATCCCGACCCTGCGCAGCGCAAAGAAATGGAAGGTCAACTGGCCTTGCTGACCCCCATCATCAAGGCGGTACTGACAGACCAAAGTTTTGCCGGTGCCAGCAATGCGCTGCAAATTTATGGTGGACACGGTTATGTCTGTGAAACCGGTATCGAGCAATACATGCGCGATATTCGTATCACCATGATCTATGAAGGCACCAATGAGATTCAAGCCATCGACCTGTTGATGCGTAAGATTCTGGCTGATAAAGGTCTGCGTTTAGGTCAATTACTCGACACAATCAATGCAAGCCTGGCCGAAAATACGGATGACGATTTCAAGGTTGCGGTAACCGCCGTTAAACAACTGACTCATACATTGAGCAACCTGGTTGAACGCATTGCCAAAGTGTCTGAACAACACCCTGTTCTGCCCTACCATGTGGCCTCAGAAATGATGCGTCTGACAGGACATTGCGTTTTGTCGTGGTTGTGGCTCAGGGCGGCTCATACGGCCAAAACCCTGCATGACAACGACCCTGCTTTCTACGACGCCAAACGTCATACGGCCGACTACTACTTCACCTACCTCTTGCCTGAAACCTTGCAACTGGCTGGTGTTGTTGAAACTTGTCTTGCCCGTGCCCAAAGCCAGGGCTTGCAGGATTTTCGGGCAGACCTTGAAGTGCAATGACACAAGAGACTGGCATCACTACTGTTGCACCTTCATCAACCCCGATAGACCAGTCTTTTCTGCTGAGTCTGTTGGGGTACAACTGCCTTCAGGCCTATCTGAAAGTTACACCAATGATCAAAAGGTTGTTGG
>CAYTSJ010000126.1:0-6301 GCA_964440385.1 uncultured Pusillimonas sp.
CAGCGGCTGGTCTGTCTGAACCCTGATGTGCTCAGGGCGGATCGACACATGAACATCCATGCCCAGGGGCTCGCTGACACCATGAGACACAAACAAGGGACGACTGAGTTGGTCGCTTTCAATAACAATGTGGTCGGGCTCATCAACAGTAATACGCCCGTCAAACAGATTCGTAGAACCGATAAAACCCGCCACGAACTTTGAGTTAGGGAAGGTGTAAACGTCTTGGGGCGTACCACACTGAATAATCTGGCCCTCGGTCATCACCGCCAGACGGTCAGCCATCGTCATCGCTTCTTCCTGGTCGTGGGTCACCATGATGCAGGTCACCCCGACTTGCTCCAGAATTTTGACCAGTTCAACCTGAGTCTTTTGACGGATCTGTTTGTCAAGGGCAGACATCGGCTCATCGAGTAGCAGCAGCTTGGGTCGCTTGACAAGACTACGCGCTAACGCCACGCGTTGCTGCTGCCCTCCAGACAACTGATGCGGCTTGCGGCGTGAATAAGCTGCCATCTGGACCAGATCAAGGGCTTCAAAGACACGCTCGTGAATTTCATTACGAGCCACACCTTCTTGCTTCAGACCGAAGGCCACGTTGGCCTCTATGGTCATGTGCGGAAACAAGGCATACGACTGGAACATCATATTGACCGGCCGGCGATAAGGCGGCAGGCTGGTGATGTCTTCGTTGTCAAGGTAAATACGGCCAGAGGTTGGCTGCTCAAAACCCGCAAGCATGCGCAAAAGCGTAGACTTTCCGCAGCCGGAACTGCCTAACAAGGCGAAAATTTCACCCCGTTTCACCGACAGATTCACCGATTGCACCGCCACGGTATCACCGAAAATCTTGACCACATCTTCAACACGGACGAACTCGTCAGTATCAGCTGACCAGGTGCTGCTTGCACTACGGATATCTGTCATGATTTAACGACCTGATTTTAATGCTGCCCACATCCGTGTCTGGATGCGCTTGGCGATAAGAGGTTTGGACTTGATCACAAACAAGGTGCGTGCTACTTCGGGCGGAGGATAGATCATGGGGTTACTCGCCACCTCGTCGACCACAAACTCACGTGCCGATTTATTGGCATTCGGGTAAAACATTTCATTTGTGATGGCGGCATGCACTTCCGGCGTTTCTATGTAATTGATGAAGGCGTGTGCCGCATCCACATTACGGGCATCGGCCGGAATGGCCATGGTGTCAAACCAGGCCGGAGCCCCCCCTTGCGGGATCACGTAATCAATCTCGAAAGGTTTACCTGACTCTTTGGCCCGCGAGCGGGCAATCATGATGTCTCCGGAAAAACCGTAAACCATGCACAAATCACCCGACGCAAGCTCGTCGATATAACCCGAAGAGCTAAACTGCCTGATGTAAGGACGGATACGCTTCAGGACCTCAAGAGCCTCTTGCAAGTCTTCGGTGCTATGACTGTTGGGGTCTTTGCCCAAATAACTCAGCACCGCCGGAAATACCTGCTCGGCCTCGTCAAGCATGGATATTCCACAACCCTTGAGCTTTTCAGCATATTCGGGTTTGAAGAGGATGTCCCAGCTATTTATTGGGGCATCAGGTCCCAGAATTTCACGAACCCGGGTCACATTGAAACCCAGGCCATTGGTACCGTAACCCCAAGGCACGAGATATTCGTTTCCGGGGTCAACCGCGGCCAGCAGCGCCATAATATCGGGATCAAGATGCTTGAGATTGGGTAATTTGGATTTATCGAGCTTTTGAAAAAGCCCGGCCTGCAACTGACGTGCCGCATAGTGCGTTGATGGCACCACAATGTCGTAACCCGTCTTACCCGTCAGCAACTTGGCCTGCAAGGTATCGTTGCTATCGTACACATCGTACTGAACCCGGATGCCGGTTTCGCGTTCGAAACCGGGTATGGTGTCGGGTGCCGTGTACTCGGCCCAATTGTAGACATTCAGGGTTTGGGATGAAACGCTCGACATCGAGGCTAATGCACCCACCGCCAACATGATTTTTACGACCAGACGAAGCATCATGACCGACAAACCTTGACAATAATATTTCAGGAAAGGCGTGATGATAGCGCTTTTTAACGCCAAACCCTGACAAATTCAGACACTTGAAAGCTGACGGTAAGCGTCTTCAATGCGCTGCGCAAAGGCACCACCTTCAGGGCTGACTTTGCATAGCGAACGACGCAAGCGCGCCAGATTCGCGTTGCGCAAACGTGGCCCCATGTCACGCACCCTGCCCCGATCAAAATCGATCAGCCAGACATGTCCGGCATCATCGAGCAAAATATTGAACGCGTTCAAGTCTGCATGCCAGACACCCGCATCATGCATTTTAAGAATTGCAGCGGCAATGGCCTGCGGGTCGGCTGAATCGAGAGACTGCGCCAATGTTCGGACATCAGGAATTCGCGTCACCACAAGGGCTGCGCGGTAGATCACGCCAGAACGCCAGCAGGCTGCACCCAAGGGTTGAGGCACAGGCAAGCCTTGACGAAACATGGCATCAAGCAGAGCAAACTCTGAAAAAGCGCGTGAGCGACGCTCACCTTGCCAGATGTAATATTGACGGCTGATTCGCGCCACCAGCCCGCCACGTCGGTAATGTCGCAACACCGCACTTTGCCAGGGGCCTTTGACAAACCAGGCCGCCTGCCGCCCACCCGCCTGGACAGGAGTCGCTTGCAAAGGCGCATACGCAGGATCAAACCAGAGCGCCGGGTCGGCCTGCGCCGCCAGAGACGCCAAATGGCCTGCTATCCTGACCTTGCCGCCCCTCACGACATAATCATGCCAACCACTGTCATTTTCCAGGCTGGCCACGGCGGCGGCGTTCGTTTCATGATGTGATTTGGACATCAGGACATAGACCTTAGTGAAAGCAAAGGGGGCGTTTTCAGGACGCCGCGCAAAGCTAAAGCACCGGCCAGCAACGCTGCAAATATGCCCGTAATAATGCCGGTCAACCAGGGCCAGAGTGGCCAACTAAAAGAGATATCAATAATTTGTTCAGCCAAAACCCAGGCGATGGCGGAGGCCCCACCACTGGCCAGAACGCCAGATAAGCCACCGATCAGTACCAACTCGATAGTCATCGATAAAAACAACTGGCGCGAATTGGCACCAAGCATCCGCAAAATGGCGACTTCTTTCATACGTTCATCACGCGTAGAGAAAAACGCTGCCGCCAGTACCAGCACACCCGCGACTATTGTGAAAACAAACAAGGTTTGAACAGCTTGAACCACTTGATCAAGAATGAACTTGACCTGGGCCAGCATGGCACCCACATCAAAAACCGTCAGATTAGGAAAGTCACGAACCAGCCCCGGTACCAGGCTTGTGTTCTCTGGCGGCAAATAAAAGGCCGTCAGGTAAGACGCTGGCGCATCTGCCAAGGCAACGGGCGTCATCAGGGCAAAGAAATTAACATTGAAAGAGTCCCACTTGACAGTACGCAAGCTGGTTACCTTGACAGTGACGACCTGCCCCGCCAGATCAAACCCAAGCTCGTCACCCAGACCGACCCCCAAGGTATCAGCCACCCCAGATTCAAGAGAGACCTCATTGGCTTTCAGGTCAAGCCAGCGGCCTGCAAGCAACTGATTACTGGACGGCAGATCAAGGCGCCATGACAAATTGAACTCACGATCAATCATGCGCTGCGCACGGGAACTGGAATAATGACGAGAGTCAACCGGCTGTTGATTGATGCTGACCAGGCGGCCACGAACCATGGGTGCGGGAGGCTCTTGCTGGATGCCTGCGGCACGCAATGCCGCTTGCAAGGCTTCGCGCTGATCAGGCTGGATATTAATCAGGAAAGTATTCGGCGCATTATCAGGTAAGGCATTTTGCCATCCCTGAAGCAAATCAGTACGCGTCATACTGAGCAACAAGAGAATCAGCAAGCCTACCGACAATGCGCACACTTGCGTAACGACCAGGGCCTTTCGGCGAGCCAGACCAGCCAGCGCAAACCGCAACATAGAAGGCGAGCCAGACTGCCGACGAAAATACCCCAGGGCGCTTACCCCGACCCAGGCCAATAAAGCGCACACGGCCAGCACCAGCAGCACACCGCCCACAATAACAAGACTCAAGCGCCAATCGGCCGAGACCCATAACGCCAAGGCAAAAAAACCAGATAGACCCAGGAGATAAGGCAGCGCACGATATTTCAAGGCAGATGCCGTGTCATGACGAAGCGCCCGTATCGGCGACACACGACCCAGGTCAGCCAAAGGGGCCAATGCAAAACCCGGCAGCAACAATAAGCCCGTAACAAAACCTTGCAAGGCCGGTCGCCATCCCGGGGCAGGCAGTGGCGTATCAAACACGACCGAGACCGCCGCGACCAGACCTAGATGGACCAAAAAACCAAATACAACACCGATGAACGACGCCCCAATCGCAAAGACCATAAACTCAATGGCTAAAACCGATTGCAATTGTCGACGAGACGCCCCCAGACACCGCATGATGGCCACACCATCCCGATGACGCAACTGATAACGACGTGTGGCCAAAGCAACGGCAACTGCAGCAATCATCACGGTCAACAATGCCACCAGCATCAAAAACTGATGAGCTCGCTGCAGTGACCCCCGGATTTCAGGGCTGGCATCTTCAATGGTTTGCAAGCGCTGACCTTTCGTCATGGACTGTTCAAGCCAAAGTCGATAACCTCCTAGAGCCTCACCGGCACCCGCCACCAGCAAACCATAGCGTGCCCGACTACCGGGCCCCAGTAGACCGGAAGCTTCCAGATCAGCCATATTTAGCAATACACGAGGCGCTACATTGACAAACTGAACGCCACGATCGGGTTCGTAAGCAATCAGGCTGTCTATTTTCAGGGAAGACTCCCCAACCTCAAGCACATCGCCAATTTTTACTGACAAGAGACTCAGAAGCTGGGGATCGACCCAGATCGTTCCCGGCGTTGGTGCCTGGTCTGGTATACGTGACTGACCAGCGGCATCTTCAAGCCTTAACCCGGGATACAGCGGATAAGCCGCAGACACCGCCCTGACTGAAGCCAGACGAACGCCGGTTGCATTACCCACCATGGACGGAAAAGACACCGTGAGGACTGCGCGCAAACCGGATTCGGAGGCTTTTTGTACAAAACCCGCAGGAACAGGCGCATCTGCCTCAAGGACCAGATCGCCCCCCAGCATTTGCACCGAATTACGTGTCAGGGCAAGACCGACGCGATCGGCCAGGAAACCCACACTGGTTACCGCCACCACAGCGATCACCATGGCCAACAACAGGATATTGAGTTCTCCGGAACGCCAGTCCCTTTTAAGGGCAGACCAGCCCAGTCGCCAGATCAAACCTCGAGTTTTTTGTGCTGCCATAGAACCTTAAGAAGCGTGTAAGCCGTTGAAACTAAAACGCACCATCCCGTAAACGGGCAATCGCGGCATCGATACGGTCAACAGCCCAAACCTCGATGCCGGGAACAGGTTGACGCGGGGCGTTGGCTTTGGGAATGAGGGCAATCTTGAAACCAAGCTTGGCGGCCTCTTTGAGACGCTCTTGCCCACGGGGCGCTGGCCTGATTTCGCCCGCCAGACCGACCTCACCAAACGCCACCAACCCGGCGGGTAATGGCCGGTTGTGCAATGACGAAAGAATGGCAAGCAGCACCGGAAGATCGGCGGCGGGCTCGGTAATCTTGACCCCGCCGACAGCATTGACAAAAACGTCTTGGTCAAAGGTCACGACCCCTGCGTGGCGGTGCAACACGGCCAGCAGCATCGCCAGTCGTGTGCTTTCGAGACCTACACTGAGACGCTTGGGGTTGGGGGCATGCGACGTATCGACCAGGGCCTGAATCTCGACCAGCAAAGGACGCGTGCCTTCTTGCGTGGCCATCACACAAGACCCTGCCACCCGGTGGTCGTGCTGCGACAAAAACAGCGCCGAGGGGTTGCTGACCCCCTTGAGGCCCTTGTCAGTCATGGCAAATACGCCTAACTCGTTGACCGCACCAAACCGGTTCTTGAATGCGCGAACAAGACGAAAGGAGGAATGAGCATCCCCTTCGAAATACAGGACCGAGTCAACAATGTGTTCAAGGACTCTTGGGCCCGCCAAAGCCCCCTCTTTGGTCACATGCCCAATGAACACCAGGGTGATACCGGTTTGCTTGGCCAGGCGCGTTAACTGAGCTGCACATTCGCGCACCTGAGACACAGAGCCCGGTGCCGCTGATAATTCGGCAGAATAAAGCGTTTGAATCGAATCGATGACCGCAACAGCGGGCTTTTGAGCATTCAGCGTCGCCATG
>CAYTSJ010000127.1:0-6290 GCA_964440385.1 uncultured Pusillimonas sp.
ATGGTTATCGCTCACTGACGACAGCCGAGTTTGCCGGTCACCTTGGTGGCAAGCCACAGCCGGAGCGTTCGGTGCTCATCACCTTTGATGACGGTTATCTGGATAACTGGGTCTTCGCTTATCCGTTACTGAAAAAGTATGGTTTTAAGGCGGTCATTTTTTTGGTGACGTCCTGGGTTAATCAGGGGCCGGCGCGTCCGCATTGGGGTCAGTCTGCTGATCTACCCGAGACGCCAGACCATCGCGAATGTGAGCGCCGCATCGATGCCGGTCGTAGCGACGAGGTGATTTTGCGCTGGAGCGAAATCAAGGCCATGCAGGCCGATGGTGTTTTTGAATTTCACAGTCATACCCATACGCATACCCGTTGGGACTTGCACGATGGCGGTCAAGACAAGAACCGCCATATGCAGGAAGAATTGGCCTTGTCGGTTCAAGCCCTGCAGGCAAACCTTGGGCGGGTTGAGCCCCATTTTTGTTGGCCGCAAGGCTATTTCGACAGCGATTATGTCGCTCTGGCCAAGGCGCAGGGCTTTCGATACCTGTACACCACCCATGCCTTTGGCCAGAATGTACCGGGTGCCGACCCGGCGCACATTTACCGTTTCGCCGTACGTAACACCAGTGGTGCCTCAGTCGGGCGCCGTATCCGGGTGGCGGCCCACCCTGTGATTGGCCCCTTGTTTAATCGATGGAAATTATGGAAACGGGCGCGCCGCTAAAAAAACTGACGCTATCTGCCGTCATCATTACCAAAAATGAGGCGCGTCACATAGCGGCGTGTCTGGATTCGGTTAGTTTTGCTGACGAAATCATCGTGCTTGATTCAGGCAGCACTGACGATACCTGCGACATCGCACGCGCCAAGGGGGCCAAGGTCACCGTGGTCAACGACTGGCCCGGTTTTGGTCTGCAAAAAAACCGTGCCCTCGATATGGCGACCTGCGATTGGGTGTTATCCATTGATGCCGATGAACGCGTGACCCCGGAGTTGGCACAGGCCATCGACCGGGTGTTGCGTCGACCCGAGCACGACGCCTACAAGGTTGCGCGTCTGTCAAGCTTCGGTGGTCGCTGGATTCGCCATAGCGGTTGGTGGCCAGATCTGGTGCTTCGGCTGTTTCGCCGTGGTAGCGCCCGTTTTACTGACGCGGTGGTGCATGAAAAAGTGGTGCCTGATAAACCTGCAGCCATTTTGCCCGGACATTTTTTGCACTACCCGTACGCTGACATGGCGGCCATGGTCGCCAAGGTCAACCGTTATTCTTCCGATGCCGCAGCCATGATGCATGCGCGCGGCAAGAAAACTTCGGTACCCGGGATTTTTGGTCATGCATTTTGGACTTTTATTCGTATTTACCTGATTCGCCGTGGTTTTCTTGACGGTAAAGAAGGCCTTATTCTTGCCCTGACAGCGGCTTCCGGCAGCTTCTTCCGCTACAGCAAACTTTATTTTCTGGGCCGCTACCCTCAAGGGCACTGGCCTGACGACACCACACCGCCTTTTCCATGAAAATTCTTTATACAAACATCCATGATGTAAATGGCGGTGGTCATGAGACCTTCATCATCAACTTGCTCAATATCCTGGGTCTCTGGGTTCTCCGGACGGAGGCTGGATCGTTCCCTTGCAAGCCCCCGATACTGTGATCGACGCCAGGCGAATCTCTCAACTGAACCCGATATAATCGACCCATGATACCCATTCTCATGTACCACCAGGTGGGCCAGCCAGCACCGCGCGGCACACCTTATCGGGGCCTGACGGTGCACCCCAAAGACTTTACCCGCCAAATGGCCTGGATGAGTCGTCTGGGCTATCGCGGGCTCTCGATGCGTGATCTCATGCCTTATCTGAACGGTAATGCCAAAGGCAAGGTATTTGGCATCACGTTCGATGATGGTTATCGCAATGTCCTGCAAAATGCATTGCCAGTGCTGAATCATTATGGTTTCACTGCCACCAATTATTTTGTGGTGCATCAGCTTGATGGCGGCAATGTCTGGGATGCAGCCAAAGGTGTTCCTCACTCTGATCTTATGTCGCTTGACGAAATGAAGCGTTGGGCAGCAGCCGGGCAAGAGGTAGGCTCGCATACGCTCGATCATGTCCATTTGCCCGAATTGTCTCCCGAGATTGCCTATCAGCAGGTCGCGCAATCCAAAATCGAACTCGAGCGTTTGCTGGGGTTTGAGGTCAGTGCCTTTTGTTACCCCTACGGCCACGAAACGCCCGAGATTCGAGCCATGGCCGAAAAAGCGGGCTACACCAATGCCACTACTACGGTGCGAGGTCTGGTCCGCCCCGATGACAGCCTGTTTGGTCTCCCCAGGGTTACCGTAGCCCGATCAACCCACATTGTGCGTTTCTTGCAAAAATGTCTTACCCGTCTCGAGGACAAACGCCGTCGTGACTAACTCAGTCCTGAAAATCGCGTTTGTGGTCGATCGGTTCGGGGGGCGGTTCGGCGGTGCCGAGGCCTATGGCGTCGAGCTCATGCGCGAGTTGTCGCGTGAGCATGACATTACGGTTTTTGCCCGTGAATACGACCCAGGCTGTGATCTTCATCTGCCTTTTGTACCCATCATAACGCGTAAAGGCCTGTCCAGCTGGATGCGGGTCTTGCTGTTTGCCCGTCAAGCCAGTCGCCTCACACATCAGGGTTTTGACATTGTTCATTCTCATATGAACGGTTGGTGTGGCGATATCGAAGTGGTACACGTCACCCCGGTTCGCTACAACTGGCGCGTCAAACCCATGGGTTTACTCAAGCGGGCGTTGTCTTACATCAGTCCGCGTGTGCAAACGTATCTCCAGCTCGAGTCGCATCGCGTTGCCCCCCGACCCGGGCACCGTGTCGTTGCGGTTTCGGGGCTAATCGCCGATCAGTTGCATCAAGCTTACGGGGCGGATCAGGTTTTTCCGGTCATTCCACCCGGGGTGGCGCCAGCCGACGATATTGATCCTGTTCACGCCCGTGATTTGCGCGCCTCATTCGGTTGGTCCGACACCGACACGGTATGTCTGCTGGTCGCTCGCAACCCCCTGCGCAAAGGCTTGTCCACGGTTTTGCAGGCCCTGGCCTCTTTACCTGAACAGTTCAAATTACTGGTGGTGGGAGGCAATGCACCTGCCCGTGATTTTGTTCGACGCGAAGCGGCCAGATTGGGTGACAGGGTGCAGGTGGTCGATGAAACGTCCAACGTGGGCCCTTATTACAGTTGTGGCGATATATACGTGCATCCGACGTTGAACGACAGTTTTGGTATGGCTCCGCTAGAGGCCATGTCTTACGGGCTACCGGTGATACTTAGCCCAGCACCATGGTGCGGTTTCGCCCAGTATGTGAACCATGGTACCGAGGCGCTACTACTCAGTCATCCTGAAAATTTCACAGAACTGGCGCAGTACATCACGCACTTGGCTACCGATTCGGCGTTTCACGATACCCTGGTTGCAGGGGCCGCGGCCGTTGTGGCCCGTCACGGGTGGTCAGAGGTTGCCTCAAAATACGTTGAGTTGTATCGGCAGGTATTGTCTGAACGGTCAAATTAAGCCAGTCACTTCGGCCGTGTTGCGTCTTCCAGATAGCCCAGCCATCGCAGGGCCTGCCCACGGCTGTCACCGCACAAATCCGGGCTGGGTTGCAACGAGCCACACACTTCGGGCCGGTCGGGGTGGTTGAAAATCTTGCAGCGCAGATCATCATCCAGTTGAATACAGGGTACGCCCGCAGGCTTGCCGTTGGGCATGCCGGGTATGGCACTGGAAATTGACGGCGCAATACAGCAGGCGCCACAGCCCTCACGACATGTTATGGCCATCAGAGCCAGCCTCGCAGCCAGTACACCAATATGCCAGCGTATTCTTTGATGATAGATCGGGCTGCCATGAACGTGCGTTCGTCAGGCAGCCAGAAATCAAAATCCGGATCTTCGGGAACAACAATCTGTGGTTTCGACGGTGCGGCACTGACCTTGACGCCCAACTGTTCAAATACGCCGACTGATCGAGGCATATGCAATGCCGACGTGACCAGTAATGCATGTTCAAGATCCAGCGTTTTCATGGCATCGCGTGTGTATATCCCGTTTTCACGGGTAGTCAGGCTGTGTTCTTCTACAATGATGGCATTTTCGGGGACGCCTTCACGAATCAGGGTTCTGGCCATCACCTGGGCCTCAGGGATGCCGCCATCCAGCGCGGCACCTGACACCAGAACAAAGGGCGCCCGGCCTGCGTGGTAAAGATTGGCTGCAGTTTCGGAACGGCTGACTGCGGCCTCTTTGACATAAGGTTCAAACCAGTTGGGTCGCCCTCCCGCAGTATGCCCACCAAGTACCACAATGACATCGGCTTTGGGGAGTGCCTCGGGCGCAATGTAACTATAACGTTGCTCTAGCCGACCACCCGCCCAAAGTGATGAGGCGGGTAATGACCAGAACAAACCCCACAAGACGGCAAAGGCGCCTATCGCTACAGCGGTTTTCCGCCAACGCACAATATAAAAAAATCCGCCCACCACCAGCAAGGTGATGCACAGATTTAATGGAATGATCAGGTTGGCAAGAAACGAGGAAATCATCATCAGGCTGCCAACGATAGCGCTTTTTGAAACACCGTGTCTAATTCAGGCCATTTTCCCATTGTGCCCAGGCAGTGGGCCCGTGCCGACCATGGGCCAGTACGCTCACGATTCGTGACACCAAACAAGGTGATTTGTAGCGCATCTGCTGCGGCGGCCAGATGAGAAACGCCGGAGTCATTGCAGATAACGAGCTTTGCCAATTTTGTCAGCGCCACAAAGGCGTCCAGAGGCAGGGCGGGCAGGCACATTGCTGTCGGTGCGTTTTGCAATGCGGCTCCGCGTTCGTTCGGCGGAGGGCACATAACAACCGTTAACCCGTGCGCTTGCAGCTGCCGTGTCAGGGCATCAAACTCTGGCCAGACTTTGACCTGGCCTTTGTGCAGGCCGGTTGCAGTCGGGGCAATCAAAACAAATTTGCGCTCGTGCAAACCCGCTTTATCAAGGCAGGCCATCGCTTGTTCATGCGCTGCCTGGGACAGCTGAAGCGCCAGTTTTTTTGACGGGGTTTCCGGCGGTGTAGCCGATGTCCACTCCAGGAGGGCGAGACGGGTAAGTCTGTACCAGGACTCAACCGCGTGAGGTCTGGGTTGTGGCTTGTCGACAGGCCATCTTAGCAGCAGGCTGCGCCCGTCGTCGCGATAGCCTGCGCAAGGCAGCCCGGCAAGACGAAAAACCAATGCGCTAGATAAAGAGTCAGGCATTAATAACCCAAGCGGATGATTTTTGCCCGCATGGTTATGTGCTTTTCTGAATGCGGCTACGCTCTTCCGATCCGCAATCCAGCGTCCGGTCATCGGAATGAAGCCCGCAAGGGCGTAGCCTGATAACAAGGCTTTAGCCCATGGACGGGCACATACGACCACAGGTCTCCCGGAGTTCAACAAAATGTGCAGAGAAGGCAAGGCCATGCAGACGTCACCAATCCAGTTTGGCAGGCGAACATAAATGGGGCGGGTATCAGTCATTCAGGAAGGTTGGTTGGGGGGCTACCTTGGGCCGGGTGCCATCGGAGCTGCAACGGTACAATGCGTTTTTTCATTAGTATAAAAGCGAGTGCCGTTTTGAGCTCTGTTTCACCTTCAGGTTCCGCACATTCCGAGCCGGTCAAGTTTGACCTGTGGCGACGGATCTACAGTCGTCTGGGGGCCTACTGGAAAGCCGTTGCCTTAGCCCTGCTTTTGGTATCTGTCAGTTCAGCAACCCAGCCGACACTGGCCCTCATCATGAAACCCTTGCTTGACGAGGGCTTTACTGGCGATAAACCCTCGTACATGTGGACGATCCCCCTTGGCGTTGTAGGGTTGATGTTTCTGCGTGGTGTATGTACGTATGCCAGCTCCTATCTCTTTGCCTGGGTGGCTAACAATATGCTGTTGGGTATCCGCAAAGAAATGTTCGATCGCCTTTTGCACTTGCCTGATACCGAGTTTAAAAAGGGCGATACCGGTCGCTTGCTCAACCGGTTCACCATTGATGCGGGTAATGTGACCGGTCTGGCCACCGATGTCATTACCGTACTGGTTCGCGAAACCCTGATTGTGGTGTCGTTGTTTGCTGTCTTGATCTACATGTCTTGGCAACTGACATTGATTGTGTTGCTGGTGCTGCCGTTGTCGGTTTACGTTTCCCGTATATTTATCAAGCGTTTGCGTCGTATCAATCGTGACACCATCAACATGAATGCCGTACTGACGCATGTGG
>CAYTSJ010000128.1:0-6254 GCA_964440385.1 uncultured Pusillimonas sp.
CCCATCGCGGGTGCTCCCAGGTGGCCAAACATCAGCATCCAGTTCAGCAAAGCCTTGATCGGGATGCTGATCAAATTGATGGACATGACCATTTTGGGTCTGGAAACGGCAGTGCCCAGGCAGTAAATCGTACGAAATACCAGTGCTGCCGGCATGGCAAACATCAATGCATACAGATAGTGGCGAATTTTTGTCATGACTGTCGGGTCAATGTCGCCAGAAAAAGTCAGCCAGATGTCGGGGAACAACAAGGTTGTGGCCCCTGCGGCAGATAATCCAAGGGCCAGCCATACGCCTTGCATCCAGGCTTGGCCAACCGATTTAAATTGTTTTGCGCCAAAATGTTGGCCGATGATTGGAATCAGGGCATGCACGACGCCCATCAGACCAATGAAAATGCTTAGATAAATAGAAGCCGCCAGCGACATGGCCTGAAGGTCGGCGGCGCTGGCATGTCCGGCCATCGTTGTATCGATGACGGCAAAAGCCATGCTGGCCCAGGCACTCACCAGCACTGGCCACGCTTGTCGCAGTGTTTCCTTGAGATAGTGCGACAGGCGGTGGTTCGGAGCTATGGTCGGGTTCATCGAGAAAGGACTTGCAGCAGCAGGAAGTTTTCTTTGCGCTCAGCGGTGCGACGTCCTTCCCACAGCTTTTTGAATTGATGGCCTGGCAGTGGGTTGCTGCCCTCGCTCAGCGCTTGCGGGCTGGTTTGAACGAGCATCAGCGGACATGAGGCATTATGGCTGAACTTGATGCTGTTGAAGACATAAAAAGCAGCCTTTTGGCCAAGCCCTATTCCCGAGGTTCCAATGCATGCCTTGTTTTTTCCGGTTGCCTCAATGGCTTGTTGTAGTTCAGCAGATACTTTGCGGTAGCTGCGAACATAGTCAAGCGCGGGCATCCAGAGCGTGACCAGTAAAAGCCAGGTCGTGATGATTCCGCCTGCTGACAGAACCGTACCTCGCCACAGTGCGGCAGGCCGATGCTGCAACCGCCATTTGACCAGATAAAACCAGGCCAGAGTGCCGAGCAAGGCAATGCTTACGGCTGGCCAGGAAATAAAAGCTTCATAGCCTTGGGTTTTTCTGGCGATGTTGTTTGCAATCTGACGTGGCCAACCCATCTGAAGGGCTATCCACCCTAACCAAACCGTGGCAGAGGTTAATGAAAAGCACATGACCGCGAACCAGTCGAGCGCGTTGACGGCCCCCCTTCGCAGGGTTGGCAAGGAAAATGCGGCCAGAATGGCGCATGGCATGGCCATCAGGCTGTATTCAGGCTCAAAGGGGTCAGCCAGAAATAGCATCAAAATCAATGGCCACATCGCGAACATCAGGGGAAGCCATATATGAGGCGCGTTCAGCCAGGAACGCCATTGCCAGATCGCGAGGATGGCGAAAGGCCAGGTTGGCCACAGAAACCAGGGCAGGTCGCGAACAAAGTTGAATATTTCGCTGTGTTTGGGCCAGGTGAAGGAATCGATGTGCCAGGCCCACCAATGGTCAATCCAGTAAGGGCCGAAGTGTATGGCTGGCAATAGCCACACGCTGGACAGTGCAATGGCCAAGGCAAGTGCAACCAAAAGCCAGCGAAGCCGGTGATGAATGCCAAACCGAGGAATGAAACTGCAAGCCACAGCTATCAGGATGGGGCCTGCACCAATCAACCCTCTGGAAAGAAATGCGCCGGCCAGTGCAATGCCCAGAGACAGTGCACCGGACATGGGGCGGTCTTGCATGCGGACCACTGAATAAAATGAAAGTGCCTGAAAAGCAATGATGGCGGGTACTTCAGACGTCTCGTGCATGCGCCACATGATGCCTGCGGTGGCAAGGATCAACAGAACTGCAGCATCTGCGATCATGCGGCCATAGTCTTTGACGGAAGGCTCTCCACCAAAAGGTAAGGGTAACGGTTGAGGTTCGGGTCGACGCCCCAGAAGATAGGTTGCGTACCAGATCGACCCGGCCAGCAAGCCGAACCAAAGGAAGTTTGGGATTCGCGAGCTGATGATGATGGCATCAAGCGGAGTGGTGAAAAGCTCGAAAAAAGGGCTGAACACGGTAATGAAAAGCGCACCCACCCACATCACCAAGGGGCCGTCTTGTGCGTGGGCAAGGTTGCCAACTTGTGGAAGCCATATCGCAAGTCCGGGCTCATTGAGCGCTGACATCATGGTGGCCAGCCCGACGATATCGTCTGTTTTCCAGGGGTCGCGGAAGTAAAGGCCCGCAAATATATACACCAGTCCGACGATAACCAGGAACAGGCGTGGAAGTTTTGCGGTTGCCGACGCGGTCAGACGGGCAGGCGTGGAGCGATTGTCGTGGTGGCGCACAGCGTTGAGGAAATCGCGATGTAAAAAAGCAATGTTAAATTAAAAACGCCATTAAAAAAGCAGCCATCAGGCTGCCTTTAGACGGCAGCGCTGGCTGGCGCTGCCATGCCGAAGCATGAAAAAAAGACTTAAGCTTTTTTAACGGTACCGGCAGTGCGTGCAAAACGCGCGCGGAATTTTTCAACGCGGCCTGTTTCAACGATACGTGTTTGAGCGCCCGTGTAGAAAGGATGCGATTCTGAAGTGACTTCACACTTGAACAGCGGGTAGGTTTTGCCGTCAAGCTCGATGGTTTCACGGGTTTGCAGTGTCGAGCGTGAAACAAATTTAGAGCCTGTTTGCTGGTCGAGAAACACGACTTCGCGGTAGTCGGGGTGAATGCCTTCTTTCATGATAGGTTCCTGTAGATGAAATTTCGGGTCGCCAGGCCGTCAGTGACTTTATATTTAGCGATAAGTCATTGGGTTAAAAACTTGCTTGCTGCGGCTACGTATCCTAGGTAACCTCTTATTCTAGCACGTTGAAAATATTTGTTGGGTGATTTTTCATGGGTCGTAGCTAAGCCATTCAGGTGTGCGCGGCATTAAAGCTGGCCCCTTTCGGCCAATGATGTAGCTTGCCCTCCAGTGACGATGAGGTGGTCCAGCAGGCGGATGTCAATCATGGATAAGGCTTGCTTCAGATGTCGAGTCAGGGCCAGGTCCGCCTGGCTGGGTTCGGCCACCCCTGAGGGGTGGTTGTGCGCAAGAATCAAGGCAGAAGCATGAAGTCGTAGGGCGGATTTAACAACTTCCCTTGGGTAAACCGAAGCCTGGCTGAGTGTTCCCCGAGAAACTTCTTCTGTGGTGATAAGGCGTAGCTGGCTGTCAAGGAAAAGCGCAACGCAATGTTCCACCTTCAAGTGGCCCAGCAGTGAAGCGCAATAGCTTTTGACGTGTTCGGGTTGATTAAGTGGAATGCCTTGCTCGAGCGTTTCTGCCATGGCGCGGCGAGCCAGTTCATTAATTGCAAGCAGTTCGCAGGTTTTGGCCTGCCCCAGTCCGGGTGTGGACAGCAACTCAGATGCCGAGGCCGATAACAGGCCACGTAGCCCCTTGAACCGGGCAATCAGTTGTCGGCCTAAAGCGACGGCATCACATCCTTTTATTCCGGTACGCAAAATGATCGCCAAAAGCTCTGCGTTGGTCAGGGTTTCTGCGCCGTAGGCAAGAAGTCGTTCGCGTGGGCGTTCATTATTTTTGCTGTTTCTGTGAAGGTGCATCATTAGCTCTAAAATAGGAGACAGTAACGACCTCTACGGTGACAGATTTTGATCTCCTCTACAGACGCCATGAATAATTTTGTCCGTCCGGATTCCTACCTTACTTTGCATTACCGCATCACGTTCGCCAGTGGTCCCGCCGCCGGTTCGGTTTTTGTTGACACGTTTGCTGAAAAGCCCGCCACGCTTCAACTGGGTGTGGGTTAGTGGGCCCCTCCTATGGAAGAGGCCCTGATTGGTCGACAAGAGGGCACTTCCTTTGTTCTTGATTTGCCGGCTGTCCAAGCCTACGGTGAACGGAATCCCGAGTTGGTTCAGCGCGTCAGCAGGGCGATGCTTGAAGCTAATTCCGAACCCGGCGTGACCTGTGAGCCAGGTGATATTGTTACGTTTCCGGCACCGAACCAAGGGCGATATTCAGGTATTTGCAAAGAATGGTATGGCGACTCCGCGCTGTTCGATTTCAATCATCCGTTAGCGGGTATAGATTTACGCATTGACGTTAAATTGCTGGGGGTGTTGTGATGTTGTCCCGGTATCCTGATTTGTCTGCGACTGAAGTCGTGCTGGCACAGCCGCGCGGTTTTTGTGCCGGTGTTGACCGGGCCATCGAAATCGTCGAGCGTGCCTTGCAGTTGCACGGTGCCCCGATTTATGTGCGTCACGAGATTGTTCATAATCGCTACGTCGTCAGCGATTTGCGCGATAAAGGCGCTGTTTTCATTGATGAGCTTGAAGCAGCCCCGGCAGGAGCGATTGTGGTTTTTTCAGCCCATGGTGTTTCCAAAGCCGTGCGAGATCAGGCTGATCGACTGGGGCTGAAGGTTTTTGATGCGACTTGTCCGTTGGTCACAAAGGTGCATGTCGAAGTGGCCAAAATGCGTCAGGCAGGTCGTGAGATCATCATGATCGGTCACAAGGGTCATCCCGAGGTTGAAGGTACGCTGGGGCAGGTTCCTGACGGGATGTATCTTGTCGAAACGCCTGAAGATGTACTCGCCCTGAAGGTCGGCAACCCTGAGAATCTGGCCTTTGTGACGCAAACCACTTTGTCGGTTGATGATGCGGCCAAGGTGGCTGATGCCCTGCGTCAGCGTTTTCCATCAATTATCGAGCCCAAAAAAAGCGATATTTGTTACGCCACTCAAAACCGGCAAGACGCTGTCAAGTTTATGGCACCGCAATGTGATGTTGTCTTTGTGGTCGGCAGTGTTAACAGCTCTAACTCCAATCGTCTGCGTGAAGTTGCTGAACGCAAAGGTGCAAAAGCCTGGCTGATTGATGGCCCTGAAATGATTCAACCCGAATGGCTTGAGGGCGCAACTCGTGTTGGCCTGACTGCGGGTGCATCTGCCCCCGAAGTGCTTGTACAAAGTGTTATTGAACGATTGAAGTCCCTGGGTGTGGTGTCAGTCAGAACCCTGCCCGGTGCAGAAGAAAATATTTCCTTTCCCTTACCGAAAGGGCTTTCCCAAAAAGTTAATCAGGAAGAAACATGAAAAAAAGTGTGGCAGTAGTGGGTGTGTTAGTAGCCTTGGTTGTTGCCTATAGTGCTTCAAGCTGGTTTGTCGGGCAGCGTGCGCAAGACGCTATTGAGTCGGCGGTTACCAAGGGTAATGGGTATTTGGGCAAAGTGTTGGGCGAAGAGCTCAGCACCCAGCCAGTTCAGATTTCAATCAGCCAGTACGATCGTGGCTGGTTTTCGTCCCGCATTATTTACTCGTTGAAGTTTTCAGGTGCGGGAGGCCAGGTTACCGAGTTCTTGCTTGCCGATAAATTACATCACGGTCCATTGCCTTTATCGGGTATTTCGCAGGGTCAGTTCAAGCCGGTTTTGGCCCGTAGTCACGCTACCTTGATGCCTAGTCTGGGTAGTCAGCGTTGGTTTGATGCCCTCAAAGGTAAATCTCCCCTCAGCATCGATTCACATTTGGGTTTCAATGGCGCAGGTCAGTCTGACTGGCATTTTGAAGCCGTAGACTTCGACCTTGAAGACGGCGGTAAAGTTTCGTTTGGCGGTGGCCATCTGAAGATGGTGTTTACCTCTGAGTTCGACACGATCACCACTGAAAGCAGCTTTCCCAAGCTGTCTGCAAAGCTGCCTGACAATGATGCCGTGTCGGTTGAAGGCATCAAGGTCAATAACTCTTACGTTTTCGGGGCCAATCAGACGGCCAAGGTACGCGTTGACATTGACAATGCCCGGTATACCGGCACCGATAATGAAACGCTTCGTTTGCAGGGTCTGACACTTGAGGGTGAAAGCGTCGAGAAAGACGGGTTGTTCGATGGCTCTGCCCGTTACGAAACTCAGGGTCTGCATATTTCGGATCTCAATCTGGGCAAGCTCAGTGCGGCTTTCCAGATCAGTGGTGTCGACTTGAAAGCGCTTCAAGCGCTCACTAAAGAGTACGACGCGATTCTTGCCGAGCAAGGTCTGGACGATACCGAATTTGCAGATCTCGACAATAAAGAGATCATGCGCTTGCGTGAGCATTTATTCGCTCTGCTTAAACCCAGGCCGTCATTGGCACTTGATCCTTTTGTGTGGGACAACGGCGAGGGTCAGTCGAGGTTGTCTGCCAAATTCGATTTTGTTCGGCCAGATATCTCAATGATTAACGCGCCTGACGAAGAGCTTTTGATGCAACT
>CAYTSJ010000129.1:0-1230 GCA_964440385.1 uncultured Pusillimonas sp.
AGCTGGTGTTCGGCACGCACCGACGCAGGCAGAGCCGCATAGGCACGGATCAGACGGGTCAGGTTTTTGCGCTCGTCAGCGCCGCCGGTGTAAAGAATGAAGGGAGTGCGCAGGCCAAATTTCCGGTGCAGCTGAGTTGTGCCGGCATCATCGACACGGATGGGGCAAAACATAGGCTCGATGGCCGTTGAAACATTGACGATGCGTCCCTTGGATGCCCCCAGGTGGGCCAGCCCTTCCTGCCGCGTGAATTCAGAGATGGCGAGCAAGCAATCTGCCTTTTTCAGATCTTCAATTTTGCGTTGGTAGCATTGGGCGTAGCGGGGGTTGGGCTTGAGGTACTGGTCGGGGTTGAGCAGCGGAATGAGGTCGTAGAGAGACACACTCACGGGTGTTGACCGGTCGAAAGAGCCGACGCTGATCACTGCGTCATCGACATAGCCTTCAAACAGGCTGCTGACATGGATGACATCTGGCGCCAGGCTGGCCAAGAAGGCTTCGCGGATGCGTTCGGCCACCTCGCGCCGGGCTTCGTTGCCGGGCGATGCTTCCTGCACCGGACCGGGGGCGTGCCAGACGCGAATGTTCTCCTGCGGCAGCAGACCATCAAAGGCGGCACGAATGGGCTCGATGGTGGCGGGGAACAGGCCGCTGAGAGCTAACAACACCTCATGCTCGCCCCGGTTGCGCGCAATGGCCTGAGCGAATGCGAGCGTGTAACGGCCAATGCCCCGGAATCGGCTTTCGGTTTGCGCCCCCTGCATGTCGATGACGATACGCATCAGCTGCGCTCCTTTTTCCGGCGATCTATCTTGTTTTTCAGTACGGTGTAAATCTGCCGGGCATGGGGTGTGAGGTTTGCCACGCCCGCCGACACCGGTGGGCTGATTGCCGGGGCCAGAGTGTCACCAGCCATTACCGCCGCTTTCAGGCGGGCCTTCAACGCCGGAAATCTGCCCAGAACATGGAGCACGGTGCGCCTGAGCGTCGGGTGCTGATCGACATGGTGAACGGCATGCGTCAACAACGATCCAATCTGCTTTTTTATGGTTAGCTGGAGTGCTTTTGTTCTTTGAATGGTTACGCGGGCCATATGGCCGACTCTGCGAAGCGGCGCTGTCAGGCGCCATGACCGGCTTTGATGTATTGCGCGCAATGCCGCTTCTGCATTTTCAGCGCGTTCGCTCGCTTGCTGGGCTTGCGTTTGTGCCGCTGTGGCGCGTTCGCTCG
>CAYTSJ010000129.1:1330-6199 GCA_964440385.1 uncultured Pusillimonas sp.
CCGCTGTGGCGCGTTCGCTCGCTTGCTGGGCTTGCGTTTGCGCCGCTGTGGCGCGTTCGCTCGCTTGCTGGGCTTGTTGGTCGAATTTACCAATCAATACGCCTGGCGTCAGGCCATACTCTTTCATGAAAGGTGCGGCACTGGCTTCGAGCAAGGGTGCGTCCGCTGCCTTTTGCGCAACCACCGCATAGTCGGGACTGACCCCCTCCCATACGTCTCGCAAGTGCGTCCATCCAGTCCCTAAAAGGGTTTTGTTTTCCTGAAGGCGGAGTGTCTTGACCCTGGAAAATCCATAGTATTCAGGCAAAAACGAAAGCAATGGAGGAGGTATGGGCTTCTGGTGCGTGGGGTCAAGGTAAAAGTTGACTGTTCCGACTGTGATGTTTTCGGGATTGGGGGTTTCAAGGATCAACAACCCCGCAGGCTTCAAGACCCTGAGTGCCTCCTGAATCAATAAACGCAAATCGGAAAAATCAATATGCTCGGCGATGTGAAACCCTGAAACGACGACCTGACTTTCATCGGGCAAGGCTTTGAGTGCAGACAGTGCGTCTTGGGTGACCACGTCCAAACCAGCCTGCCGGCAGGCTGCGAGCATGCCATCGTCAAGATCCACTCCATGGCCATGAAAGCCAGACTCTTTCAGGATTTCAAGCCACTCCCCTCGGCCACACCCCAGATCAACGGCTTGGGCTTCTTCATAAAAAAGTAGAAGTGGCTCGATGAACGGCAAGTAAACACGCTGACGGGCCTTGATCAACTCGCGTGGGCCACGAAACCGGCTTTCAAATGCCTGATAAAAATCATCGATCATTGGGTAATTCTCAAAATCGTTGGCAACCAGGCTGTGCCAACAAAATCAGATTTATTGATGTTGACGACCTGAAATACAAGCGCCAAATCACGCCACTCGTAGTTCTGCGCAATATGATTATCGGAGGCATGCAATGCCACGGCCATGGAATAACTTCCACAACCCAGATTGGCATTGAATTCAAAATTGAAAGTGAGGGTGCTGCCTTTGGAAATTTTGGTCAGCTCTTGTTTGAGGTAGTGGCTATTGGTTCCAAAAATGACTTGTCCTAGTCTGTCTTTGATCATGTACCCGATCACCAGTTCGGGCAGATTTTCATTGGCCTTGACCTTGACTCGGAGCCGGACGGACTGGCCCACATTGACGCACTCCATGCGCTCGCCGTGTTCGTTGAGCAGCAGGATTTCTTCGACCGTTGCATAACCATTACCGGAAATGGTCTGGATTTTTCCATCGGATGTTTCCTGCTGGCGAACCGTCTGGTTTTCTTTTTCTGCCAGCATGGCGTTGTAATAGTCCATGACCGTCTCGGGGTCGCCCTGCATGGCCATGCGGCCTGCATTGAGAAGCATGGCGCGGTCACAAATGCCCTGGATGGCGCCTTTATCGTGTGAAACGAGCAGCAGCGTGGTGCCTTGCTGGCGAAATTCACGGATGCGATTGAAACTTTTGTGCTGAAAGTAGGCATCGCCCACGGACAATGCTTCATCCACGATCAGCACATCGGGGCGCTGCGCCGACGCCACGCTGAAGGCCAGGCGCATTTGCATTCCGCTGCTGTATACACGGACGGGCTGGTCGATGTATTCGCCTATCTCGGCGAAGGCCTCAATCTGTGGCATCAACCCTGCCATCTGCTGCGCGCTGTACCCCAGCAATTGCCCCGCCATGTAGGCGTTTTGGCGGCCGGTGAAGTCCGGGTGAAAGCCCATGCCCAGCTCCAGCAGCGCCGCCACCCGCCCGGTGATGTGCACATGACCTGTGGTGGGCTGGGTGGTGCCGGCGATCATCTTGAGTAGCGTGCTTTTGCCTGCCCCGTTGATGCCGATGATGCCCACCGCTTCGCCGGGGTTGACGGTGAAGCTGATGTCTTGCAGCACCCAATGCAGTTGGTGGCGTGGTTTGCCGCGCGGGTCGAGCCATTCGAGCAGGCGGGAACTGCGAGCGGGGTACTGCCGGTAGGCCTTGCCCAGGTGTGAAACGGTGATGCGGCCCATTACAGTTCGTCCACCATTTCGCCCACCCGGCTGCGGAACAGGTGAAGGCCCAGCAGGCACAATGCTGTGGCCAGGACGGCCAGATAGATCAGACTGCCCCAGCGGGGCCACTCGCCCCTGACAAGCACCCCTTGCACTGCCACCATGAAAGCACTCATGGGATTGAGTGCCATCAAGGGCTGCACTTTTTCCGGCAATATTTCGGGCGCATAAACGATTGGCGTAAACCAGAACCAGAAGGTCATGAAAATTCCGAAAAAATGCCCGACATCACGAAAGAACACATTCAAAACACCCAATACCATTCCCAAGCCTATGGCAAAGAGCACGAGCAATGCCACCAATGGAATCAGGGCCAAAGACACCCATCCCGGAAAATTACCTGAGAGGATTAAAAAGAGTGAAAACAGGCTGAAAACAATGGAAAAGTTCAACATGCCATTGGCAACAACCGCCACCGGCAGGCACAACCGGGGAAAATTCATTTTTTTAAGAAGATTGGCATTTTCCAGAAACATGTTCTGTGATCTTGTGGCTATTTCTGTGAAGAGCCCCCACGTCAAAACACCGGCGCACAAATAGATGCTGTAGCCAAATGTATTGACTACGCCCGGCAATCTGGCCTGCATCACCTGCGAAAAAATGACTGTGTAGACCACGATCATCGCCAGGGGATTGATGATGTTCCAGGCCGCGCCCAGCAATGAGTTGCGGTATTTGGTCTGAAATTCACGCTTTACGCTGCCCAGCACGAAGCCACGGTAGTTCCAGACGGGACGCAGGATATTAAACATCAGACGCGCCCGTAGTTGTCCTGAAAGCGGATGATGTCATCTTCGCCCAGATATTCACCGCTTTGAACTTCGATGATTACCAGATCGAGTACGCCAGGATTTTCAAGCCGGTGCTTGTGGCCAGCCGGAATGTAGGTGGATTCGTTGGTGGCGACCAAAATCTCTCTTTCGCCGTTGGTCACCTTGGCCATGCCGGCCACCACGATCCAGTGTTCGCTGCGGTGGTGGTGCATTTGCAGGCTCAGCGATGCCCCGGGCTTGACTTCGATACGCTTGATCTTGAAACAAGGCCCCTCTTCCAGCACGGTGTAGGTTCCCCAGGGGCGTACCACCGTGCGGTGCAGTCTGTAAGCGTCGTGCTGCTGGATCTTCAGTTGAGCGACGACTTTTTTCACATCCTGGGCTTTGTCAGGGTGGGCAACCAGCAGAGCATCGGGCGTGTCGATGATCATGAGATTGCCCACTCCCACAGTGGCGACCAGGCGGTCTTCGCTTTGCACGAAGGTGTTGTGACTGTCCACAAAAATGACGTCTCCCACCGCGCGGTTGTTGGCATCATCGGGCGGGACCAGATCACTGACGGCGCCCCATGAGCCGATGTCGCTCCAGCCAAAACCGGATGGCAGCACCACCACATTTTGAGAGCGCTCCATGACGGCGTAGTCGAGGGATATGTCGGGGATATCGTCGAACTGGGCCGCAGGAATTTCCAGCATTTGCACATTGGCTTGCTGGCCGGCCTTGAGGGCATCCCAGCAGGCCTTTGCACCGGTATACACATCAGGGGCATGTTGGGCCATTTCGTCGAGGATGACGCCCGCCTGAAAGCAGAACATGCCAGAGTTCCAGTAAAAATGGCCCGCGTCCACATATTCCCTGGCCTTCTCGATCGGTGGTTTCTCAACAAACTGCATCACCGCGCGGCCACTTCCAATAGGTTCGCCCGCTTCGATATATCCAAACCCGGTTTCCGGCCCTGTCGGCACGACACCAAATGTCACCAGTTGACCCTGCTGCGCCAAGACAACGGCATCTGCCACGGATGCCGCAAAACGGGCTGGGTCTTGAATAAGGTGATCGGCCGCCAAGATGAGCATCAGGACATCACGTCCATATTTTTCAGCCAGATGTTGTGCTGCCATGGCCACAGCAGGTGCCGTGTTGCGGCCTGCCGGCTCCAGCAGGAATACGCCGGGGTAACGCTCGCCAAGCCGGGCCTTGGCCAGCTCGTCTTTGCTCATGAAGTAGTAGTCGCGGTTGGTGACGGTCAGGATCTCGCTATTGCGCGAGCCAACGCCGTCGACCACGGCGGCCGCACGCGTGTAGGTCTTGAGCAGCAAGCTCTGACCGTCCGCCAGTTTCATGAAGGGCTTGGGGCGCCCCTCACGCGAAACGGGCCACAGGCGCGTGCCAGCACCGCCGGAAAGAATGACTGGGATCACAATGGGTCTGGAAATGGATTCAATATTGTCCACAAGGGCACCTAAATTGTTTCATGACTCAAATCATCGGAGAAAATATCTCCGATATGGGGAGAAATCTCAAAACAGAAAAATCAGTCATACAGGCAATCCATATTCAACAAAGGGGCTGCTGCGTCCCTGACGGACAATAGTGGAGGAGTGCTCAGCGGCCAGTCAATTTTGAGAGATGGATCATTCCATCGAATAATGGATTCTGATTGCGGATGGTAATAGTCTGTTGTTTTATAAACAAATTCGGCGAAATCGCTCAAAGCGAGGAAGCCGTGCGCAAAGCCGGGCGGCACCCACATCTGCGTTTTGTTGTCGGCACTCAGGATTTGCCCTACCCATTTCCCGAAAGTCGGGGACGATTTGCGCAGGTCCACGGCCACATCGAAGACAGCACCCTGCACCACACGCACCAGCTTGCCCTGCGGCTGCTGAATCTGGTAATGCAAACCGCGCAGCACACCCTTGGCGCTGCGGCTGTGGTTATCCTGCACGAACTGGTGATTGGTGCCCGTGACCTCGTTAAAGGCCTTCTGGTTGAAGCTTTCAAAGAAAAAGCCTCGGGCGTCGCC
>CAYTSJ010000130.1:0-6193 GCA_964440385.1 uncultured Pusillimonas sp.
GGGCGATGCGCAGCCGGTTATTGCCGAACTTGAAAAACGCCAGCTCACGCTGGATGCCATTCTGGTCACGCATCACCATCCCGATCATGTGGGTGGCATCGTTGAACTCAAAAACCTGACCGGGGCAAAGGTCTATGGCCCTCTTGGCGAGCGGCTTCCTGTATGCGACCAAGGCTTGAAAGAAACTGACACAGTCAGCCTTGACCACCTCGGGCTGTCGCTCTCTGTCCTTGACATTCCTGGCCACACTGCAGGCCATATCGCCTATTTCGGCTACCTCGACGAGCATCAACCCGTTGTTTTTTGTGGTGATACACTGTTTGCCGGAGGTTGTGGCCGCCTGTTCGAAGGCACGCCGGCCGACATGGTGAATTCACTGGGTAAACTGCAGGCCTTGCCACTCGATACGCTTGTGTGTTGCGCCCACGAATACACCCTGTCAAACCTGAAATGGGCCTTGGTCGTCGAACCTGGCAACGTCGCCCTGAAGAAACGTTTCGAAACTGCCACTCGCACTCGCGAGCAAGGGTTACCCACCCTGCCTTCAACGATCGGCCTGGAACTGGAAACCAACCCGTTCCTTCGCCCCTTGCAGTCGTCAGTTGCCCAGGCTGCCGAAACCTACACAGGTCAATCCCTGAATTCGGCCGTATCGGTATTTGCCTGTCTGCGCGAATGGAAAAACAATTTTTAATGCTCTACCCATGTTCTTGAGATTTTTTGCGCTGCTGCTGGTGGCGATACTGGCGGGTTGTGCCCATCAAGGCAGCGTTCAACAGTCTGTTTCCGAGCCTTATGTTGCCGCAGATACCTCACGCACCATCGACCTGACCCACCCGCCAGTTGATATCTGGGATCGCATCCGTCGCGGCTACGCCATTCCCAATCTTGATCACCCTCTGGTCGACCACTGGACCAATTACTACGCATCGCACCCCCAGTCGGTCTACCGCATGAGCGAGCGCGCCAAGCGCTACCTTTACTTTATTGTTGACGAACTTGAGCGTCGGGGAATGCCCACCGAACTCGCGTTATTGCCTTTTGTAGAAAGCGCCTACAACCCGGAAGCCTATTCTCGGGCCAAAGCCTCGGGGCTTTGGCAATTTATCCCCAGCACCGGCTTGCACTACAAACTCAAGCAAGACCGGTTACAAGATCAACGACGCGACCCGATTGCTTCGACCCATGCTGCACTCGATTACCTGAGTTACCTTTACGAGTTCCAGGGCGACTGGTATCTGGCGCTGGCCTCATACAATTGGGGTGAAGGGTCGGTCAAAAGGGCTATCGAGCGCGCTGAAGATAATGGTGATGGTACTGATTACCTGTCGTTGAAAATGCCCGATGAAACCCGCAACTATGTTCCCAAGCTGCAGGCCATCAAAAACATTATCACGAACCCGCGGCGCTACGGGATGACGCTACCCCACGTTGGTAACACCCCGTATTTCACCGCCATTCGCAAAACCCAGACCATGGCTATTGCAGACGTGGCCCGATTAGCGGAAATTCCGGTTGAAGAGTTCAAGGCGCTCAATGCCTCCTTCAACCAGGAGATCATCATTGCCGACAATTCACCGGAAATCCTGTTGCCGGCCAAGAGTGTCGACATTTTCCAGGCCAACCTGGAAGCCCACAAACACAAGCTCGACACCTGGAAGCCCTATCAGAGTAAAAAAGGTGAAGCACTCAGCGCCATTGCACAGAAACACGACATCAGTCTGGCACGCCTGCGCGACATCAATAACCTTAGCGCCAAAGACACCAAAGCCAACGGACAATCCTTGTGGGTTCCCGCAACGGCCGGAACCGGCTTGCACCTGACGGCAAGTACTTCACCTGCGGCTGCACTGCCCCCGATCGACGTCAGTGAACCGGAAGTACGCCAGACCCGTCGGGTCAGCCCTGACATCTCGATCAAGCGCACCTCAAATGTTTCAGACTCTGCCACGCATTCTCACATCGTACGCAAGGGTGAAACCTTGTTCTCTGTGGCACGCCAATACAATACGTCCATTGATGAGATCAGGCGCCTGAATAACCTTAAAAACAATAGTTTGTCGCAGGGCAAACGCCTGAAAGTTCCTGGCAAAGGAAAAGGGCGTCGGAGCTAGGTTCTATCGTTACCCTGTTGCATCATTTGACCGACTGCACTTTAATCGCATCCAACACATTACTGATTCCAAAGGCTGAACCATGGGCTTTCTCAAAAACAAACGCATCCTGATCACGGGTGTCATTTCCAACCGGTCTATCGCTTACGGCATTGCCAAAGCCTGCCATCAGCAAGGTGCTGAACTGGCCTTCACTTACGTGGGCGATCGTTTCAAAGACCGCATTACAGAATACGCGGCAGAATTCGGTAGCGACATCGTGCTGCCTTGCGACGTCGGTGACGATGCTCAGATTGAATCCGCCATTACCGAAATCCAGAAGCGCTGGGACGGTATGGACGGTCTGGTCCACGCGATTGGTTTTGCACCGCGCGAGGCCATTGCAGGCGATTTCCTTGACGGTTTATCGCGGGAAGGCTTCCGCATTGCGCACGATATTTCCGCCTACAGCTTCCCGGCACTGGCCAAAGCCGCCTTGCCCTTGCTGAAAGGTCGCAACAGTTCAGTCCTGACACTGACTTACCTGGGCGCCGAAAAAGTCGTCCCTAACTACAACACCATGGGCCTGGCAAAAGCTTCGCTTGAAGCCAGCGTACGCTATCTGGCCAATTCATTAGGCCCTATGGGCATTCGTGCCAACGGCATTTCAGCCGGCCCCATCAAGACACTGGCCGCCAGCGGCATCAAAGACTTCGGGTCGATTCTGAAATACGTCGAAGCGCATGCCCCTCTGCGCCGCAACATCACCACTGAAGACGTCGGCAACGTTGCCGCATTCCTGCTATCTGACCTGGCGGCGGGTGTGACCGGTGAAATCACCCATGTGGATGCAGGTTTCTCGACGGTTGTTCCAGGCATGGAATGATTTCTCGCCCGCTTTGAAGCCAGGCTTTAAACAAAAAACCGGGGAAACCCGGTTTTTTGTTGCGCCGAGCGACATCTTTTCGTTTCAGCGCTTTTACAGAATGCCCAGACTCAGTCAGGAAACTCAACACCAGTCTCACCTGCTTTCCAGACGGGATACTTCTGCATGACCTGCTCAAAAACAGGCAGAGACAGAAAAGCAGCTAACCAGCTGTGCAGGCCTGGCAGGTTCTGGGCCTTGAACCAGTCGGCATCAACGCTGGCAAATTGCCGCACAAACGGTGCAATCGCCATGTCGGCCAAGGCCGGCGCAGCGCCAAACAGCCACGGCGATTGAACCAGACGGGCTTCCAGCTGATCAGTCAGCCAGCCCAACGCCTGCTGGCGGTGAACCTGAGGCGCTTGCGCATCAGCGTAGCGCTGAGGATATTTGTAGCGGTCCAGATTTGACTTGAAATGCGTATCGCATTGTGCGACAAGCTCCAGCTGATTCTGCAAGAGGTGAGGTGCAGAAGCCAGGCTTTCAGGGGAAGCCGCCAGGATCGCGGCCTTTAACTGCCCGGAAACTGTGGGTATCAGCCAACCTTGCGGGTCACTCTGCTGCAAGGCCCACAACATGATGTCCAGGCTCTGGTCGATGACAATACCCTGCGTATCAATCAGAACGGGTACCGTTCCTTTGGGTGACGCCTGCAACAGGGCGGCAGGCTTGTTACGTAAAACAATTTCACGCAACTCGCACGAGATGCCGCTGGCGGCAATCGCAAGCCTTGCCCGCATGGCGTAAGGGCAGCGTCGAAACGAATACAACACAGGCCGGTTCATGGAATGTCCGGTCTGCTGTGTTGTGATAGGTGGAGCCCCAACTGTCATTGCCCTTTCTGGCCTGCCAATGCAGCCAAGCGGGCTTTCTCTTTGGCAGCGGCCTTGGCGGCTTTCTGGGCCTCGAGCTTGGCACCAATATGACGTTCGTGACGTTGACGCGCCAGTTCAGTTTGACGCTGACGCTCGCGGAAACGGGCTTTCTGCTCGTCGGTGTGCTTGTCGTGACAATGCGGGCAGCTGACACCCGCTTCGAAGTGGGGTGACTTTTTGTCTTCAGCAGACAAGGGGTAACGGCAGGCACGGCAAAGCTCATACCCCCCTTGCTCGAGCCCGTGCTTGACGGAAACCCGCTCATCGAACACAAAGCATTCACCGTCCCAGAGGCTTTGTTCGGCAGGCACCGTTTCCAGGTACTTCAGGATGCCACCCTCAAGGTGGTAGACCTCGTCAAAACCCTGTGAGCGCAGATAGGCGGTCGATTTTTCGCAACGGATACCACCGGTACAGAACATGGCCACTTTTTTCTTCTGACGTAAAACACCTCCCTCGGTGGACTGCTCTTTCACCCATTCGGGGAACTGGGTGAAACAGGAGGTTTCGGGGTTGACAGCGCCTTTGAAGGTACCGATGGCCACTTCGTAGTCGTTACGGGTATCAACGACCACCACGTCGGGATCACTGATCAGCTGATTCCATTCTTCAGGCTTGACGTACTTGCCCGCGCGGGTTTCGGCTTCGACGTTAGGAATGCCCATGGTGACGATTTCACGCTTGAGTTTGACCTTCATGCGATAGAACGGCTGCTTGTCAGCCCAGGACTCTTTATGCGTAAGCGTCGCCAGACGAGGGTCGGCATGCAGCCACGCCAGAACCGCACGGATACCGGCTTCAGGGCCGGCAATCGTGCCGTTGATGCCTTCCTGGGCCAGCAAAAGTGTGCCGGTCACTTCGTTCTGCTCGCAGACCTCGAGCAATGGCGCCTGCATCTCACGGTAGTTATCGAGACGAACGAATTTGTAGAGGGCTGCAACCAGAAATTTGGGCATAGCGGTATGAAGGGAAAAATTTGAACCGTAATTTTTGATTTTAACCCGGGTGCGAGGGCTGGGGGTATGCCTGTTTCGGCCTCGCACGGCCCCTGCGGGGCTACCCGCTGTCCGGGTCGGTGGCGGGGCGGGCGCTAAACTCGCGGGATCAGCCAGCCCCCGGCTGGCTGAAAGCGCCCCACTCGGACACCGCGCCCTTGCCTCCCCGCCGCCAACCCGGACAACGGCGTGCTCGAAGCCTGCACCGGCATACACCCAGCCCTCGCACCCTCCCCCCAGGCCAAAACAAGACCTCAACTTGAAAGCGCCTTCCTTTCAGGACGAAGCCCAATTATCATCACAAAACTACAACCCACCCTCCAAAAACAGAGACTGGCATGATCAAACTCGAACCCCTGTTCAGAATTTATCCGCAACTAGACAAGATGCTTGATTTTGGCAAAGGCGATGCCGGTCACCTGCGGGTAGTGAACATTCTGGGCGGTAAGTTTGAAGGGGAACGCGTCAGCGGCAAAATTCTGAGCGGTGGGGGTGACTGGCAAACTTTACGCGATGATGGCGTCATGGACCTGGAAGTACGCTGCCTGATGCAAGCCGACAGTGGTGCCTTGATCCACCTGACGGGGCAAGGGATGCGTCATGCATCACCCGAGGTCATGACGCGCATTGCAAGCGGTGAACCCGTTGGGCCAGATGAATACTACTTCCGGGAATTCATGCGTTTCAAAACCAGTGACAAGGATTTAGCCTGGTTGAACGGGATATTCGGACTGGCAACCGGCGGACGTGAGAATAACGCTGTGTTCCTGCAGGTTTATGCCGTCAATTGATTCGCAATAGCATGGCGTCACGATAAATGTCGTGACGCCGCCAGACCAGATCAGGTGTCGCGTTTCCGGCTGTAGCGCTCGTTGCCCACACTGCTCATGCTGATAATGCGGGGGGCAGAGACCTGCTTGGCGCGTTCATGATTGGCAGACAATTTAACGCCAGTCTTTAGTTCACGGAACGGAGTCGGGGTACGCGGTTTAACCAACATCTGGAACCTCTTGGGAAGTTAGGTTATTCGGAATGGTTTGCAACTGCGATGCCTAGATTACCCCTGTTTTTCGACATTTTCATGACAAAGCCGTCATTTTCAGGGTTATTCCCAGTAAATGACGGCTTTTAAAGAAGCCAATAAGGCTACTGAAATCAGAATGTGCTGTTTTCCAGCACACCTCGATTATTTCAGCACTGAGGCAAACGCATGGGCAACACGGTCAACATTGCCAGAATTCAGGCCAGCGACACAGATACGACCTGATTCAATGATGTAAACACCAAACTCTTCACGCAGGCGGG
>CAYTSJ010000131.1:0-6166 GCA_964440385.1 uncultured Pusillimonas sp.
CAATCAGTTACGCAAAGATCTGCCCAGCGTTGTCAATGCGCTCGCCCGCCGCGGCGTCGATTTTGATACTGAACGTTTTGCCCAACTCGAGTCCCGACGCAAGGCGGTTCAGGTCGAGACCGAAAACCTTCAGGCGCGTCGTAATGCAGTTGCCAAGCTGGTTGGGCAACTCAAGTCCCGAGGTGAGGACGCCAGCAAAGAGTTGGCAGAAGCCCAGGCCATTCCCGAGCAATTGAAAGCGCTTGAGCAACAGTTGGCTCAGCTTCAGGCCGAATTGAATGACTGGTTGATGACCATTCCCAATTTGCCGCATGCCAGCGTGCCCGAGGGTAAGTCCTCAGACGATAACGTTGAAATTCGCCGATGGGTTCCGGGCCCGGTCGATGCGCAGGGTAACCCCATGCCGTTGCCGTTCGAACCTAAAGATCATGTGACGCTGGGTGAGCGCATCGGGCTCGATTTCGAGTCGGCGCGCAAGCTGGCGGGCTCGCGCTTCATGATGTTGCGTGGTGCTATGGCCCGTCTTCATCGTGCAACCGCACAGTTCATGCTTGATTTGCAAACACAAACCCATGGTTACACCGAGTGTTACACGCCTTACATTGTCAACAGTGACACCTTGTACGGTACGGGTCAGTTACCCAAGTTCAAAGATGACATGTTCTGGGTGACCAAAGGCGGGCAAGACAAAGAGCCCCAGCTGGATGAAAATGGCAACCCGGTTGAAAAAGAAGAGCTTTACCTGATTTCCACATCAGAGATCACGTTAGCGGGGTCGACACGGGACACGATTACCCCCATGAATGAGCTCCCCATCAAACTGACGGCGCACACTCCCTGCTTTCGATCGGAAGCAGGCAGTGGTGGTCGGGATGTTCGTGGCATGATCCGTCAGCATCAATTCGACAAAGTCGAAATGGTTCAGAGTGTTCACCCTGATGAGTCTTATAACGCTCTTGAAGAAATGGTGGGGCATGCCGAAGCGGTATTGCAAAAACTGGGTTTGCCTTACCGCGTCGTTTTGCTGTGCGGCGGTGATATGGGCTTTGGTGCGTCTAAAACCTACGACCTTGAGGTCTGGTTACCCGCCCAGAATACCTGGCGAGAAATTTCTTCGGTGTCAAACTGTGAAGCCTTCCAGGCTCGTCGTTTACAGGCGCGCTATCGCCCCGAGAAAGGCAAGCCAGAGTTCTTGCACACCTTGAATGGTTCGGGGCTGGCGGTAGGCCGGGCCCTGGTTGCGATTATTGAAAATTATCAGCAAGAAGACGGCACTGTGGTTATTCCAGAGGCGCTCAGGCCTTATATGGGCGGTATCGAGCGCCTGTAGTTGTTTTGGTTAATCGCGATGCTTGCCGCGCCTGGGGTGGTGATGTTTGCCGCGATGGTGTGAGCCCCGGTCGAAGTGCCGGTAAGGTCTGCCGTAATCGCGGGCGTCGCCGTACCAAACCGCACCAGGCACCACCACGATATTGGGTTGATCAATAATTACCCTGGGTGAGTGCGGGTGCGCAGGCCGATGGTAATGCCCATGGTGCGAGTGGCCTGGCGTGGTGTAAATCATGCCTGGAATGCCGATGCCAATATTGATGTCTACTTCTGAATGGGCGGGGGCTGCGCCGGCGATACCGACCAGGGCAGCCATGGTGGCAAAGATGTGTTTCATGAGTCAACCTTGGGTGAATGTAACTTCTCACTATTGTGTCAAGGGATTCAGTCAAAAGGTGTAAACGTAATCGATTGAAATGCTTCGAATCGCATCGATTGTTTCAAGCAAGATGCTTTAATACTTATAGTTATTAAAGAATTAAAATTAATTATTTCGAGATTTAACGCTGTTTGGCTAGCATCACACCATTCCATCCATTTTCTGAACACACGGAATCATCATGAAAACAATGTTCAACTTTAAGTCTGGGGCTTTGGCCCTGGCATTTGGGTTTGTGGCCATGGGGTTGTCGGCACAGGCCGTGCAAGCCCAATCGACGTTTGATGTCACGGTACTTGCCGGTGCCTGTGCCAACTGTCATGGTACTGACGGCCGCTCTACGGGGGGGATGCCATCGCTGGCAGGACGTCCGGAAAGCGCCTTGAAAGCTCAGTTGCTGGCCTTCAAATCCAACACCCCACCGGTGGGAACAACGGTCATGAATCGGTTGGCTAAAGGGTATACCGACGAAGAGCTTGCCGCTCTGGCCAAGCATTTTTCGCAAATCAAAACGCAAGCTGCGCGTTAATTAGAGGTGCCGAGCATGATTTCATCAAAAAAAATGACCCGTCGCGAAGCTTTGGCGACATTAGGTGTGGTGGGAGCTGCCGGTGCAGCAATGACTGCAGTCCCTGCGTTTGCAAAAGCTTCTGCAGGGCGTGTGGTTGTTGTGGGCGGCGGGTTTGGCGGTGCCACGGCCGCCAAGTACATTAAACGCCGCAATCCGGCCATTGAGGTCACTCTGGTAGAGCCAGCGCGTCAGTTCATGACCTGCCCGTTCACCAATCTTTACCTTGGCGGGCTGCGTACCCTTGAACAGCAGGTTCACAACTTTGACGAGTTGCGTAGCCTTGGCGTCAAGGTGGTCCATGAATACGCTGATAACGTCGATGCTCAAAAGCAAACAGTGAAGCTTGCCAACGGTGAAACACTGGGTTACGACAAACTCGTGTTGTCCCCGGGTATTGATTTTCGCTGGAATGCGCTTGAGGGCTACGATGAAGCGGCTTCCCAAAAAGCGCCTCACGCCTGGAAGGCTGGCGCCCAGACCGAACTGCTGAAAAAGCAGCTTGATGCCATGCCCGATGGCGGGCTGTTCGTCATGGTGGCGCCTGCCAATCCGTATCGTTGCCCCCCCGGGCCCTACGAACGGATCAGCATGGTGGCGCATTATTTCAAAACCAATAAGCCGAAATCCAAGATTCTGGTGCTCGATCCTAAAGATGCTTTCTCCAAACAGGGGCTTTTTCTCGACGGCTGGAAACGTGTTTATGGCGACATGATCGAATGGGTGCCGTTGGCTAAAGACGGCAAGGTTGTGCGCGTTGACGCCAATACGCTGACTGTTGAGACCGAGTTCGGTCAGAAACACAAAGCCGACGTCCTCAATGTCATTCCGCCCCAGAAAGCGGGTTTCATTGCCGAGCGCGCCGGCGTAACCAACGAAAGCGGATGGGTACCTGTCAAGCCAGAAACCTTTGAGTCTGCCAAGGTCGCCAATATTTACGTGGTAGGTGATGCCACCATTGCAGCACCAATGCCCAAGTCAGGCTTCGTTGCCAATGCCCAGGCTAAAGTGGCTGCTGCTGCCATTGTGAATGCGCTGGCAGGTCGTCCTGCTGCTGCCGCTTCATTTGCGAATACTTGCTACAGCCTGATCGCACCCGATTACGGTATTTCGGTTGCGGGTGTTTATGCGGTCAAAGACGGCAAGCTGGTTGAAACCAGTGGGGGCGTCAGTCCCAAAGATGCCGACGCTGACTTCCGCAAGCTTGAGGCCGAGTATGGTGTGTCCTGGTATAACGCCATCACACAAGATACCTGGGGCACCCGCGTCTGATCTCTTGCTGGCCAGTTCCAGTGGCCGGGTCAACATCGAAAGGAATCATCATGTCGAATGTTCAACTCGTGCTCTGGTCTGGCCTGATGATTGGCCTGCTGTTCGGAGCCGTAGGTCAAATCACCGGTTTTTGTCTGCATCGCGGTCTGGTGCAGCAGTTTCAACGCCAACCGGCGGTCAAGCTGCGTAGCTTCGCATTGGCGCTTCTGGTCGCCATTGCCGGAACGCAATGGCTTGCCGCTTTAAATCTCATCGATCTGACGAAGTCCATTTACTGGACGCCGGCCTTTTCGTGGGTGTTGGTCCCCTTGGGCGGGGTGTTGTTTGGTTATGGCATGACCTTGACTAACGGTTGCAGCGCGCGCGCCTTGGTCCTGATGGGGCAAGGTAATTTGCGCTCGGTCGTTGTGTTGCTTTGCCTGGGGGTGTCAGCCTATGCCACCCTGACCGGCATTCTTGCGCCATTACGAAACCTGGTGTCAGAGTTCACCCGCTTTACACCTGTAGCATGGGTTGATTCTTTGACGGCGCCAAATCATGTTTTCGTTCTGGCGATCATTATTGCCCTGGCCATTTTTTCATTTTGGAAAGCTACTTTGCTCAAGCATCCTGAAGATCTTGCCGGTGGTGCGGTCATCGGCTTGCTGATCGTTGCAGGTTGGTATGCCACTGGGGTCCTCGGGTTTGATGATTTTGATCCTGTACCGCTTGAATCCATTACTTTTGTCGCGCCTGTCGGGGCGTCCATACAGTACCTGATGATTGCCACCGGTGTCAGTGTTGGCTTTGGTGTTGTGCTGGTTGGCGGTGTGTTGTTGGGGTCATTGGTAGCGGCGCTGCTCACCCGGCGGTTTGCGTGGCAAGGCTTTGAATCTGTTTCGCAAATGCGTCGATACATGCTTGGCGGGATACTGATGGGTGTTGGCGGTGCCTTGGCCATGGGTTGTTCAGTCGGTCAGGGGTTGACAGGCATGTCAACGCTGGCTCCGGCTTCAGTGCTGGCGTTGGTAGGTATACTTGCGGGGTCATTTTTGGCGCAAAAGAATCAGGGCTGATTCCGGGACACACCGGGATTTCAGCGATGACTTGCCGCAGTAGCGGATTGGTTTTTTCAGTTTTAACGCGTCGCGTTGGAGGTGCATGCCTTATGGCTTCAGGTCGTTTTTTTTGTCGTCTTACAGGCATTGTCCTGCTCGCAGGTGCATCTGCACTCTCGCCTTTACTCGTCGCGGCACAACAAGTGCCGGCCTGGCAACGTGTCGATGCAGTCAAGGCCTTGATCAACGGTAAACTGGCCGAGGGCGAGCTTGTAAAAATTGATCTTCCCCTGGTCTCTGAAGACGGCTCATCTGTGCCGCTGTCGCTTGTGGCCGACAAGCCTTTGGGCGAAGGTGTGTTCATCCAGCATTTGGATGTTTTTGCACCTGCAAATCCAACACCGCAAATTGCCAGTTTTGATCTGGGTCCCGAGGTTTCACCGCTTAATCTTGCGTTGCGGGTGAGGCTCAGCGAGTCTCAAACCGTGGTTGTGGTAGCACGCACCAGTGACGGGCGCGCCTATGTTTCCGAGCGAGCCATCCGGATTACGACCAGTGGTTGTATTGCAGGCACTGGGGCTGCAGACGCCTCAGGCGAAATGAAAGAGCGTGTCAGGCTACCCAAGTCTTTTGTGGCGGGACAGGCTGCCGAGGTGTTGACCCTGATCTCTCACCCGATGGTTACAGGTCTGGTTGCTGATGCACAAGGTAATATGCCAAAAGAACGCATCATCAACCAGTTTGACGTCACGCTCGATGGCGCGACGTTGCTGAAAGCCCGTTTCTATCGTTCTTTGGCGGCAAATCCTTATGTGCGTTTCATGGCTAGCCCGAAATCCGGGGGGGCCATGGTATTCACCTGGGTTGAAGACACCGGCCGCAAAACCGAACATAAAGCGGCAATTGAGGTAAAGCCGCGTTAATTTCCTGGTTGATTACCGAACGTAGCTGGCTGCAAGCATCTCGTCAATCTGTAATGCCGTTACCGGACGACTGAAAAAGTAGCCTTGAATATGGTCGCATTTCTGGCCACGTAAATATTCAAGCTGCTCTTTGGTTTCTACGCCTTCAGCCAGCACTTTCAGTTTCAGACTGTGGGCGAGGCTGATGATGGCATTAACAATGGCTGAATGACTTTCGACATGTTCAATGTCTTCAATGAACGAACGGTCTATCTTGAGCTCGTGAATCGGGAAGTTGCGCAGGTAACTCAGGCTCGAGTACCCGGTGCCAAAGTCGTCAATCGACAGCCTGACGCCCATTTCCTGAAGCTGTTGTAACACCTGCGTCACTTTTTCGGGGCGTTCCATCAGTACGCTTTCGGTAATTTCCAGCTTGATGAGCGATGGATCCAGCTCATAGCGGGCCACCATGGCCCGGATATCTTCACATAAATGAGGGTTAAACAAGTTTAACCGCGACACATTGACCGAGATGGGCAAAAGCCGCAACCCCTCGGCCTTCAGATCATGCAGATACTTACAGACGCTTTCCCACAGGTACACATCCAGCCGGGTAATGAAGCCGTTGCGCTCAAACAGCGGGATGAAATCCCTTGGCGGGATCAGCCCCTTGGTGGGG
>CAYTSJ010000132.1:0-6119 GCA_964440385.1 uncultured Pusillimonas sp.
CATGATGATAGCGGTTTAACAAGGGGTTCGTCACTCTTACATATCGTAACTATTACGCCTGAGGTCAGGCTTGGCAGCAAATAACCGACGGAAACCTCGAACTTGAATCAATTTTCAAAATAAGTTATCGACAGTTATACAAAAGATAGAAAAAGTTAGGCCCAAAAAGACAGATCTTCAAGTTGCGGCATTCACTCTCAGTGTCTAACATGCCTGCTGATTTCATGCCGGTGCACAAGGCATTTCATAGCCTGCAGCACCCACTGAGCCCATTCCAACCTCTCTACAAGAGTTAAGCCATGGAAGCTGTTGCTGTTTCACGTCACGCATCCACATTGCCCCCCGAAACCGAACGCTGGAGCGTAAAGTCAGTGCTGGCACTGTACGAACTGCCTTTTCCCGAACTCATGTACCGGGCCCAGACCGTACACCGTGAACACCATGACATCAATGCCGTCCAGCTTTCCAGTTTGCTCTCCATTAAAACCGGCGGTTGTCCCGAGGACTGTTCCTATTGTCCCCAATCTGCGCGTTACGACACACCGGTTGAAAAAGATGATCTGATGCCCATTGAAGAAGTACTTCAAGCCGCACGAGAAGCCAAGGCTTCGGGTGCGCAACGGTTTTGTATGGGTGCAGCATGGCGGTCCCCTAAAGCCCACCAGATTGATGCTGTGGCTGATATGGTGCGACAAGTCAAGGCGCTGGGGCTGGAAACCTGTGTGACACTGGGTATGCTGAAAGAAGGTCAAGCCGAACAGCTCAAGGCGGCAGGTCTTGACTACTACAACCACAACCTGGATACCTCGCCGGAGTTTTACGGTGAAATCATTTCAACACGTACGTATCAAGACCGTCTGGATACCCTGGAGCGCGTGCGTCATGCCGGCATCAATGTATGCTGCGGTGGTATTGTCGGTCTGGGTGAGTCCCGACGTGAAAGAGCCGGCTTGATCGTACAACTGGCGAACATGACACCCTACCCCGACTCGGTCCCCATCAACAATCTGGTCAAGGTTGAAGGCACACCGCTGGCCGACACTGACGACATCGACCCCCTGGAATTTGTGCGTACCATCGGCATTGCACGTATCACCATGCCCAAGGCCCACGTACGCCTGTCGGCAGGACGCGAAGCCATGAGCGATACGATGCAGACTTTATGCTTTCTGGCGGGGGCCAATTCCATTTTCTATGGTGAAAAGTTGCTGACCACCGGTAACCCGCAGTTTGTGGAAGACCAGAAACTGTTCGAACGACTGGGCCTGCACACCCATCACCAACACACCCACGGCAACTGATGCACCTGCTGATTCTCAGCATCTGCTGCAGCGTTGCGGTGTCGGTGCTGCTGAAAGTCGCCCGTCAACGTGGCATACCCATCGGCCAGGCAATTGGCGTCAACTATGGTGTGGCGTCAATCCTTTGCTTGATGCTGCTTGAGCCACCCCTGCATACGCTGGCTTCGCCCTCGGCGTCGTGGCTTTTGCTGGCGTGCCTTGGGCTGTTGTTACCCGGTGTATTTCTGATCATGGCGGCATCAGTGAGACATGCGGGCATTGTGCTGAGTGATGCGGCCCAACGGTTGTCATTGCTGGTTCCCCTAACCGCTGCCTTCTTGTGGTTCGGGGAAAATGTCAGTGAGCAAAAACTGGCGGCCATCAGCGTGGCATTTATCGCACTGCTGGCCCTGTTGATTCGCCCACGCAGCGCTTCAGTCCAGAGCATGAAAACCCTGAGCTGCCTGGTTGGCGTCTGGCTGGGCTACGGCACAATTGATATCTTGTTCAAGGAAATGGCCCGACAAGGCAATGCGTTTTCAGCCACCCTGTTTGGTGTCTTCGTGCTGGCGGGGGGTGTGATGCTGATCGGACTGACACTGGCTCGTACACAGTGGCAACGCGCCGGGGTGGTTGCTGGCCTGGCGCTGGGCGTGCTGAATTTCGGCAACATCTACTTTTACATCAGCGCGCATCAGGCCTATGCCGCTAACCCCAGCCTGGTTTTTGCATCGATGAACATCGGGGTTATTGCACTGGGCACCCTGACAGGGGCTGTGCTGTTCAAAGAAAAACTGTCACGCATCAACCAGGCGGGTATCGTAATGGCCATGCTGGCCATTGCACTGCTTTACCCCCGATAAACCGATTAAAGCTGTTTCAGCATCGTTGCCGCATCGCTAACGGCGTATCCGCCACCGTTCTCGAGATTCAATTGGGTGACCACACCGTTATCAACGACCATTGAATAGCGCTGGGAACGTACACCAAGACCGCGCTCGACCAGATCCAGTTCCAGCCCGAGAGCACGTGTCCAGACCCCACTGCCATCGGCCATCATGCGGATCTTGCTATTGACCTTCTGATCACGCCCCCATGCACCCATGACGAACGCGTCATTCACAGCGACACACCAGATCTCGTCGATGCCTTTGGCTTTCAGGGCATCGTAATGCTCGAGATAGCTGGGCACATGCTGTGCGGAACAGGTTGGCGTAAAGGCGCCAGGTACTGCAAATACGGCAATTTTCTTGCCTTTGGCCAACTCTGACACCTTGAACGCATTGGGGCCGAGACTGCAGCCTTGCTGTTCAACTTCGATAAATTCTGTCAGGGTGCCTTCTGGAAGGGTGTCACCTGTTTTGATCGCCATTGAGATCTCCGAAATCAATTTTCAAAAAAAGAAAACATCTTAATACGACTACGTCATGACCTTGTAACGCGACCCTGCCAGAATTGTGGTCTTAAAAAACATCATGCTCTGAAAACACGAAGTCTGCGTCATGATTCTGCCAAAAATATCCGCTGCCATCATTTCGATGGCAACCTACGGTTCAGCCTATGCCTTAACGAGTCATCAACTGACCATTTCTTTTGAACAATGGGTCGTGATGGCCGGAGCCACCAATGGCGCCGCCCGCGTTTTCGGCATCGAAGATGATGACGCCAATCTTCATCGCATGACGGCACGTCAAAACTTCACACGTTTTGCCGAAGAGCACGGTTTGGAACTTGAAGAGTTCGACCCCTTGTTCGAGCGCGGCGTTATTGAAGGTGAAACGCTGACCCGTCGCCGCGCCACCATTATTGTGCCCTGTCATGACGGCCTGATTAAAGGCTTTCACCACGACAAGATGATTGATTACGCAGCAATGCGACGAGCAGTGAGCCTCTGAAACACAGCCAGGGCGACGCAGCCTGGCTGCTTGCGTATATCATTGTCTCTCGAATCACAATAACGCTTCAAAGAGACAATGAGTACAGATACCGAAGTTACGTTAAGCCACCTTGACGAGTCTGGCCAGATTCGCATGGTCGACGTGGGTCAGAAAACCCCTACCCAGCGCAGCGCCACAGCGCGCGGACGGGTGCGCATGAGCGCCCAGGCTTTTGGGCTGTTGACCGCTCGCGATAACGCCAAAGGCGAAGTGCTGAATACCGCGCGTGTTGCAGGCATTCTGGCAGCCAAACGTTGCGCAGAACTTATCCCGTTATGCCATAGCCTGCCGCTAAGTTTCGCTGGCGTTGACTTCATGCTTGACGACGCAACGCATACCGTCACTATCACATCGACCTGTCGAACTGACGCCAAAACCGGGGTCGAAATGGAGGCCATGACGGCCTGCAGCGTGGCAGCACTGACGGTGTACGATATGTGCAAAGCCGCCGACAAAGGCATCATCCTCGAAGAGATCCGACTGATCCATAAATCCGGAGGTAAAAGCGGTGAGTGGCACAGCAATTAACGTTTTATATTTCGCCCGGGTCGCCGAACTGACTGGAACTCGCCTTGAAACCTGGCCGCTCGAAGCGCCGGTAAGCGCGGCTGAATGGCTGGCACAACTTGAAGCCCGCTACCCTCAGCTGGCCCCTGCAAAACGTCTCAAGCTGGCCATCAACCAGTTCCATGTCAAGCCATCGGCTGTGATCAATCCCGGTGATGAAGTCGCCGTGTTTGAACCCGTGACCGGAGGCTGACATGGTCATTGTGCAAACCGAAGACTTTGATGCGGCGGCACTGACCGCAGCATTACGGGCCCGCACCTCAGGGCAAGCCGGGGCGCTGGTTACTTTCACCGGCTACGTACGTGATTATGCCGAAGGGCAAAACACCCACACCCTGTTCCTTGAGCACTACCCCGGCATGTGCGAACGCGAAATCAACGACATCTGCGAACAGGCCCGGCAGCGCTGGGGTGTGCCTGAACCCGTTGTGGTCCACCGTGTCGGCGAGCTGGCCAACGCCGAGCAGATCGTGTATGTCGGCGTGGCCAGCGCACACCGGGGAGATGCCTTCAGGGCCTGCGAATTCATCATTGACGCCCTCAAAACCCGGGCGCCGTTCTGGAAACGCGAAACGCTTGCCAGCGGTGAGCGCTTCTGGGTCCAGCAGCGTGATGCCGATGCCGACAAAACCGCCCGCTGGGACGTTGAAACCACGTTGACTGCAAAGACTCAGCCATGAGCAAAGCCAAACCCGATACACCCAAAGCCGCCCTGAATTGTGCGGTACTGACCATTTCCGATACGCGTACATCAGCCAACGACACTTCAGGCGACTATCTTGTCCAGGCCCTGACCGAAGCCGGTCACCACTGCGTTGCACGCGAAATCTGCAGTGGCAATATCTATGCGCTGCGCAAAATCATCAGCGACTGGATTGCCGACCCCGCCATTCACGTCATCTTGACCAACGGGGGCACCGGCTATTCGCACCAGAAAGCCACAGCGGCCGCCATCACGCCGCTGCTTGACGTGACCATTTCCGGCTTTGGGGAACTGTTTCGGCACCTGTCATTTCTGGAAATCGGCAGCTCGACGCTTCAGTCTGATGCCTTTGCCGGCGGCGCCAACGACACTCTGATCTTCTGCTTGCCCGGCTCAACCGGTGCCTGCCGTACCGCTTTTGAACGCATCATCAAAGAGCAGCTCGACAGCACCCACAAGCCCTGCAACTTTGCGTCTCACTATCTTGATTCAAACCGGTAAACCTCATGAATAACGCCATGCTTGATTTTGACGAGGCGCAACGCCTGCTTGCGCAGGCTGGTAGCGCGCCTTCCTCGACCGAAATTTGTACGCTAACCGACGCTTTGGGTCGGGTACTGGCAGAAGACGTTATTGCCCGTGTCGACCTGCCCCCGGCTGACAACAGCGCCATGGATGGTTATGCCATCCGGCTTGGCGATTACGCACCGAACCGGGTAGTGCCAGTGCAACAACGCTGTTTTGCGGGTCAAAGCCCAGAGGCGCTCAAACCAGGGCAATGCATTCGACTGTTTACCGGCTGCGTCATGCCTGCCGGGGCTGACACCATCGTCATGCAAGAAAACGTTGTTGAACAAGACGGGCACATCACCATCACCCAGACACCTGTGCTGGGTGAGCATGTGCGCCATCAGGGCGAGGATGTTGAACATGATGAACGCATCATGACGGCTGGAACCGTACTTCAAGCCGGACATATTGCCCTGCTAGCCTCTCAGGGCATCCATGAGGTACAGGTCTTCCCGCGTCTGAAGGTTGGTATTCTGACCACGGGTGACGAACTGGTCGAACCCGGCAAACCCCTTGGCCCGGCTCAAATCTTCAACTCGAATGCAGCCATGCTGGCGGGGCTGGTTGCCCAACTGGGCGGCATCGTGCGGCATACGCTGCATGCGGCTGATACTCACGAAGCCATCGAACAGGCTTTCCTGACGATGTTGGCTGATTGCGATCTTGTACTGACGGTCGGGGGCGTATCGGTCGGGGAAAAAGATCTGGTCAAACCCACGCTGGAACTGCTGGGGGGCAAACTTGATTTATGGCGTGTCTGCATGAAACCCGGCAAACCCGTTGCCCTGGCCCAGGTACGCCACAAACCCGTTGTCTGTCTGCCAGGCAACCCGGTGTCGGCGTTCGTGGTCTTCGGGGTGCTGGTGTCACCACTGGTACGCAAGCTGCAAGGTCGTAGCGACCTTTTCCCTACCATCAGCTATGGGCGCTTGCGCACCAAAAAGCCATGGTACGAAACCCGTGAAGAGTTCTTGCGGGTGCAATGCAAACCGGGCCCGTCGGGTTTGCCAACGCTGGTTCCGTTTGAACTGCAAGGGTCTGCGATTATCAGTGCCTTACCCT
>CAYTSJ010000133.1:0-6102 GCA_964440385.1 uncultured Pusillimonas sp.
TTCGCAATTGAGATGCATTGATCCTCCAAGGGGGAGTTGTCAATCTAGAGTGCTTGCATTACAGAATTTCGCGCAAAGCAATCCATTAAGAAAAAAATTGCATAATCCTGTCGTTACCCTTTGAATATTCGTTGTCTTTTGCAGAGCAACGATGTCAACGAGCTTAGGCAGGTAGAACAATTGTTAACTTGCTAAAGGTAGCACATCCGGTTTATTTTCTTATGGTATTTATTTTTATATTTATATTCTTTATGGTTATTTGAGGTGAGATTCCGTGGCGACGTTTTAAACGTAGTGCCTTGAGATCGGCCATAAAGAAAGCCCAATACAGCGATTGGGCTTTATTAAGATCTGAACGGGTTATCAGGCAGTAACGTGCAGTTTTGTTCCGACGCTGCCTGATGTCGCCAGTTTGGCAACAGGCTCCATGAGTTTTTCCATGGTTTGCTTCTGAGTGTCGAGCGTATTCTTCAACAGGCTCATTTGCTCGGCTTGTGCGGAATTCGCACTTTGCATTTGAAGAGCCATACCGACGGTAGCTTGAATGGAATCCATGAGAGTCCTTTTAGTGTAGAGGCACGTTCATTTTAATTGAGTCGCTTTGCCGGGGCAAGGGTCAGCAATTCGGGGGCAGTGGGCGAGGTCTATCTGTGAAAGGGTGTCGTCGAATCTTCGATCAAGACCACCTTTACAGGGTTGTCCAGACCTCCGACGACGCCATCATGACACGATTTTCATGACGATGACGAATGCTTCAACGAGATGCGGCATTATCGCGCTTGCCAAGCGACTCAAGTTACAGGATTCGCAATCGGATACGACCACTTTGCAAGATTTACCGCCGCATTTCTAAACAGCCATGCGAGCGGCCTTGGCCAGGGGTGAGCCCCATCTGGTCAATATGAATTGCCAGCCAGACAGTGGGCTGGTCGGTGGCAGTTTGGGTGACCCTGTGTTTTTGGCCGGCAGGAATCAAGATATGATCCGGATTTCACTAGATTTCAGCGGCTACCCACTGAAATACAAAAATCATTCCCCAAACGAGTGTATTCAACTCATCCTTCGCCGCAACCAGGCGCTGGTCTGATCTACCGTTATCGACAAGGCCAGCATGGCGGCAATGACTGTTGCGGCTTGGGCATAATTGAAGAGTGAAAGCTCGACATACAGCAGTTGGCCAAGCCCCCCGGCACCCACAAAACCCAGAATGGCCGCCATGCGAATATTCATTTCCCAGCGGTACAGCGTGTAGGCGATGAGTTGCGTTGCTGCACCGGGCAATGTGCCGTAAAGGAAGGAGAGCCCGCCCGGTGCTCCGCTCAGACGCAGGGCTTGCGCCGGGGTCGGGGGGGCGTTATCAAGGGCTTCAGCATAAAGACGACCGAGCACACCAGCCGTATGCAGGGCCAGTGCCAGCATGCCGGCAAAGGGGCCCAGCCCCACAGCCAGTACGGTAATGGTTGCCCAGACCAGTTCCGGAACAGATCGCAGGATGTTGAGGATAAAGCCAAAAGGCGCGTGGGGCTTGGGCAGTGCCAGCAGCAGGCCGGCCACCGCGGCCAGCAGCGTACCGACCACAGAAATGGCGAGCGTTTCCCAAACCCCTTTGACGACTTTGCTCAACCATTCTGTGGTCAGGTCTGGTGGGAAAAAGCCGGCGATGAATGCGCCCATGCTGCGCACGGCGTCCACAGTAAATAATTCGGCAAAACCAACCCCAAGAAACCAGAAGCTGGCAACGATACCGACCCCCAGTGCCGAGCCTGATACAGCACTGCGCCAGCCAAAGGGTGAGGCTTGCTGGGCCGCAGGTGTGTCGAGCGCCTTGCGTATCCCTTGTGACAGTCCGTCGGCGGCCAAGACCAGCGCCATGAATGCGATCAGAATGCTGGCCGCTTCGCCACCATTCAGCATCTTCATGGCCTGATCCATCAGCTGGCCTAAACCGCCAGCACCGACAAAACCCATTACCACGGACGCGCGGATGGCGCATTCCCAGCGATACACCGTGTACGAAGACAGTTCCTTGGCGGCTTGCGGGATAAGGCCGTACATAATGGCGAATGCGCGGCGCGTGCCGCTATGGCGCAGTGCCATGGCGGGTGTCGCATCGACCGATTCAAGGATTTCGGCGTACACCTTGGCCAGCATGCCACCATAGGTCAGCCCCAAGGCGAGCACACCCGCTGTAGGCCCCAGGCCAAAAATTCGCACAAAAACCAGGGCCCAGACCAGTTCTGGCACACCACGCAAGAGGGTCAGCACACTGCGGGTAACGGGGTTGAGTGTTTTGTATTCCCGGCCGGCAGCGGTGGCCAGATAAGCCAGCGGCACCGCCAGTACAAACGCCAGCGTCATGCCGGCAGTGGCTATAGCCAGGGTTTCCAGTGTGGCTTTGCCCAGATAGGCCAGAAATTCCACGCCCGTTTCCGGTGGCAGGAAAGTGGCCAGAAAATTGCCGATGACCTTCAGGTTGCCGCTGTCGAACAAAACGCCAGGCTTGACTTCTGCGGCCTGACACAAGGGCCAGAGCACGATCAACGCCGTTAAAAGCCCAAAGAGGCGTGGTCGGGCAGCAGGGTCGCGCAGTGGGGCTGACATCGTTGGTTTAGCAGCGCGCGGCCCGTGCGGCCACGGGGTTCTCGGCCTCTGTGAGGCGCATTGAGGGTTCTTGTGTTTGTAAGGGCAGTTGTGTGCTCTCGCTACCGTAAAGCGCGTGCAGCATCGTCGCTGTGACCTGTTCGCTGGGTAAGTCAAAGGCGATGCACCCCTCTTTGACACCAACAATGCGAGGGAAGTTGCCCAAAGCCAGGTCGACGGCATGCAGACTGGCAACCAGCGTGGCGCCACGCGCCTTGGCATCGGCAACAAGTCGTTGAATGGTGGTCGTCGCAAGGGCCGGATCAAGAGCGGAAACCGGTTCGTCAGCGAGCACCAAATCGGGTTGCTGGTAAAACACGCGAGCAATACCGACGCGCTGCAGTTGCCCACCTGATAGCTGATCGCACCGTGAAAACAGTTTGTCTGCCAGATCGACACGTTCCAGCGCAGCGCGCGCGCCGGGCAGGTCGAGCGGGTAAAGCAGCGAAACCAGTGATTTCCAGGCAGGCCATTGCCCCAGCTTGCCTGCCAGTACGGCCGTAACGGCACGTTGCCGGCCTGGGATGGGTGGGGCTTGATGCACCGTGCCAATTCGGCTGCGAATACGGCGAAGCGTTGAAGCTGTCGTGTTGTTCACGACACAATCCAGCACGGTTAATTGACCGCAGTTCGGCTTCAGTGCTGTGCCCATGACTGAAAGCAAGCTGGTTTTACCGGCACCGGAAGGGCCAATCAGGGCAATCTGTTCGCCTCGTTTCGCTTCAAGCGAAATGCCTGACAAAGCCGTGAAGCCATTGGCGTGGGTCAGCCCCACGCCATCAAGGCAAAAGCTCACTTCAGCAATCCGGCGTCATAAGCCGCTTTTTCGATGCCGTCGTAGTTCTGGGCTTGGGTCGGAATGAATTTGGACGCACGCTGCAGCGCCATAATTTCTTTGTGCGCCGGGTTAGACGCGTCGAGTTTCAGGAAAGCATCGGTCAGCTTCTTGACGACCGTAGGGTCAAGGTCACCACGGACCGTCCAGTTGTAGTCAAAGTAGGGCGGGGTCGTGGCAAAAACGCGCACTTTGCTGGTGTCAACCTTCTTGGCTTCGACCAGTTTGTCCCATACCGAAGCGTTCAGTACACCCGCGTCGGCTTTACCGGCGGCAACAAAAGCAACCGTCGCATCATGTGCACCCGAGAAGGCCACGTTCTTGAAGTCTTTTTCCGGGTTGAGGCCTGCCTGTTGCAGGAAGAAGCGCGGCATCAGGCTGCCTGAGGTTGAAGAGGGTGAACCGAAAGCGAACGTTTTGCCCTTGAGATCAGCCAAAGAAGTGATTGCCGGGTCGGCCGTAATGAATCTAGAGGTGAACTTGGCATCTTCTTCCCGCTGCACGATGGGAATCGCCTTGCCATGGGTACGGATCTTGGCTTGTACAAAGGTGAAACCGCCAAGCCATGCGAGGTCCAGTTTGCCGTTGGCTAAAGATTCGACAACGGCCGCGTAATCAGAGGCTGGTGTGAACACCACCTTCATGCCGGTTTGTGCTTCCAGGTATTTGCCCAGTGGCGCAAATTTACGCTGAAGTTCGGTAGGCGCTTCGTCGGGGATGGCAGAAACACGAAGAACCGCGTCAGCGGCGAAGGCAGGGATGGATGTCGCAAGCGCGCACAAGGCCAGCCCTTTGAGCGCGAGGCGGCGCAAGGTCGAAAAGTTCATTGAGGACTCCGGAGTGGGATAACTTGAAAGTGTACTAGATACAGAAATGGTCAGCGCATGGGCGCCAACTATATTGCAGGGGGAATGAGGAGGGGCTTGAATACTCCAGCCAGTGGCTTGAGTCATTGCGTGTGAATGGATATCCGCCCGGATGCGAGCCCCGGCAGTTATCAAACATATCATGTGACTGACGTGGGACCATTGCGCTACCCTAACGTGACATATCAAACCACTGGAACACTGACGGATGAACCGCTTCAAATCATTGGCCGCATTGCTTTTAATGTCTTCCAGTGCCATCGCACAAACACATATCCCTAAATTACTCACCGAAGGTGGTGGAAACGCCTTACTGGCCACACGCCACACCGTAGCCATCGAGGTCATTGAGCAAGTCTCCGACGGGTGCCTGCCAAAACCAGCCGCCCTGAAGTCTAAACTTTCCGACCTTCTGTATCGGGCTGGCTTCAAGGTTGTCGATGACTCTACCGTAGTTGACCGGGTCCAGATTATTGCCATTGGATATGCCACCGGCCGGTTGACGCTCGTTCGCTTCCCGCATCGCTTTGGCCGTCACTGCGCCAGTGTCATCTGAGCGATATAGCCAGATCGAGTCTCACCCTCCGACTGCCTCTATCCAGCCGTCGCATTCTCCGGTCTTTTGCAAATCGGTGATGCTTGAAGGCTTGGGCATGGATTCTCCGTTGCTAATGGCGTCTTCAATCCACAATGCAATGGCTTCCTTGGAGTTTTCGATGGCTTGATCTATACCTTCGTCGGATGCCGATAAGCAGCAGGGATCGTGAGGAATGACCAGGTCTGGATTTGCTCGAAGCGCTATGTAAATTTTACCCTCCTGAAGCTGCTATTTTGCTTGCTTTAGTGCAGCACGAAATTTACAATATCGTGCTTAGCTACCAAGGAGTCTCATCATGGCCATCACGGCACACTCTTCCACTGTCAAGGTCGTCGGCACCAACGGTCAGATTTCGCTGGGCAAGCAATACGCAGGCCGCCAGGTGCTGGTGGAAGAGTACGAGCCCGGCGTCTGGCTGGTGCGTACTGCCACTGTCGTTCCCGACAACGAGCGCTGGCTGCACGAGCCTCAAGCAGCGGCCGATCTGCAAGCGGCCATGGCCTGGTCTGTCGACCATGCTGCATCGGATGCCGATACCGAAGACACACTTAAGCGCGTGGGTCATGGCGAACAGTGATGCCAAGGTCAGGCTTGACCTGAACAATCCGGTATTTCAAGACAACCTGCTCACGCTGCAAAAGACTGAGCGTCACGCCGCTCTGGATACCCTCCACAAAATTCGCCAGCTGACCTGGAACCAGCTGTACCGCGACCAGGGCCTGAAGTGGGAGAAGATCACCAGTATCAGGCCCCTCCAGGGCATCTATGCGATCTACTCTCTGCGCATCACCCAGGCACGCCGTGCGACTGCGTACCGTGACGGTGATTTCATCCGACTGCTCACCATCGCGCCTGATCACGATGCTACCTATGGCAGGAAATGAGCTGCAGCGCTATGGTCAGTCGAGCCGACTGGCATCATCAGGCGCGATGGTAGTCGACACGTCAGTCACTGGGTGTTTTAAATGATTTGTTCAGGTTTGAGCCCCACAAAAAAAGTCAAAGGTTGCTTTTTTGCTCAAATCTGCAGGTGCCTGCCGATTTGCCTACAAATTTGCTTTTTAATGGTGGCAATGTGTGGGGTGGTGTTCAAATCAAAATGGCGCGAAAGTCGCAAAAACTTGTGTTTTTGCGACTTTCGCGCCATCTGTTTACTGGTGGGC
>CAYTSJ010000134.1:0-6075 GCA_964440385.1 uncultured Pusillimonas sp.
GACCAGGTCGAAACTATTACCAAACCCCTGCCTGGCATAGGTTTGCGCATCGGAATGACTCATTTGACGCCCCCATCCAGCACTCTGCCATGACGCACCATCTCTTGGCCATCAAGACTGACCGTGCAATTGCGCAGGGGGATATCGATGTGGCAAGCCGTCGTACGATTGCCACCCGCTTCATTATTCGGCCCGAGCGAGAACAAAAAGTTACCCTCAAAGGCGCGGGCATCCATGCCAATCGTCTGCTCGCGGTCATATAGCCCCAAGGCTGACCAATAGCAACGCGGTTGCAACCCCCAACCGATATGCGAAATGGCATACCCTTCGGGATCATTAAATGAAGCCATGTATTCATTGAGCATCTCGGCGTCAATGCCCCCTTCAATTTTGGTGGCATACCCATTCTCGACGGTCAGGATAATCTGACTGCTGCAATACATTTTCTGAGGCAAAAGAATATCGCCCTTGTCAATAACGATACGCCCAGTCGCCTGCCCTTCATTGGGAAACGTCAGGGCAAAACCACTAGGCCAGTGGTCCCATCGGCCGGGTTCATCCACAAAGCCGTATTCACTGATAGGCTGGAACTCACCCAGCGGACAACGTAAATCGGTACCCGCCGCTGACACAACAGTCATTTCTCGCGCTGCGGCAATGCGAGCGGCCGCAGCCTTGACTCGAACACGATCTGCTTCTGTTGGTATGGTTCTGACCAGAATTTCTGGTGGTTCGACCGCCAGCAGTATCTTCGTCCCCCCTTTCAAGATGTCAATCTGTTCGGGCGAAAACAACAAGGTCATTAAATCAAGAACCAGGTCGCTTTCTTTCAACGCTGCAATTGCTGCTTTATTGCCCGTTATGGGTGTCGTGCCAAGGTACGCCAAAGGATCACGACTAAGGGCCTTTTCCGCGTTGACTGGCGGTAAATCAAGACGATTGACAATTGCCCCCATAGACTGGGTCGCCACCATCGCGGCAGACAGCGTTTGTTGATTCGTGGCCGCACTGGTCAGAATCGTGACCGTCTGGCCAGCTTCGAGTTTGGACAACTTCAGCACCTGTTGCCAGGCGGAAATCAGCTGATAATCACTGACAGGCATGAGGATCTCCTGAGTTTTATGGTGCGCGCAAAGCGCATTAGGTTAAAGCGCACCCCAGGAAATCGCTGAAAGCCTGATAAAAGCCTTCTTCGTTATCCCAAGGAATCATGTGGCCCGCAGCGGGGACATGTGCCACCTGGATGTCCGAGATCAGAGCCTTGATCTCGGTGATGTCTTCCTCTCGAATGACATCACCCCGCTCGGCAACCATCAACAGACATGGAACATCCAAAGCAGGCATGTCGGCATGGACATCATCGGTATGAAACGCATTAAAACTGGTGATGATGGCCCGTTCGTCGCAAGTGTGCAGCCACTCGGCACGCAGCCGTAATTGCTCATCAGTCCAGGTCGGACAAAACGCTCGCATGGCTTCAAGATCACACCCTTTGCGTGCAAGCGCCATCGAATCCACATACCACGGCAGTTTGGAAGGGTACTCACGACGTCCTGGCCCCGAAACGGGGGGATCGACCATGACCAAACGCGTTAGCCCTGCAGGTTTGGTGCGCCCAACGCGTACGCCAATACGCCCGCCCATGGAATGCCCAACGATGCTGTACCGTTGTAGCCCCAGCGCTTGAGCAAACGCAGCAACGTCTGCAGCCTGCGCGTCAAGGCTGTAGTCGAGCGTCTCTGAGGCCTCAGACAAGCCGCGACCTCGCACATCAAGAATGTAGGTATCAAAATGCTGACCGAATCGCTCACCCACAAAGCCCCAGGTGATCGCCGGGCTGGTGATACCGGGAACGATAATTACGGCATCGCGACCGGCACGCAAGCCTTCGACACCGCCGTAACGCAAATAGTGCTGACGAATACCGTTGGCATGCACATTAGCGCCATAAAGAAAATTTATCATTTACTTGGCACCGTTGAGTTTGAAGATGCGCTCGGCATTGCCATGACAGACCAGCGCTCGTGTTTTATCGTCCATGGGGGCGGTTTCAATAAATGTCGCTGCTGTTGCCGTATCTTCGTAGGGGTAATCTACTGAAAACAAAACGGCCTCGGCACCCATTTCACCAATAGCGCCCATCAGTGCGGGGTGCGAACAGACTCCTGACGTAGTGATGACAATGTTCGAACCGAAATACTCTGAAGGCTTACGCTGGAGCGTAACGCCTTGGGGGTAGACGGCAAAACGACTGTCGAACCGCCAGCGCAAAAATGGCAAGCCTTCGCCCATATGGCCCAAAATGACTTTCAGTTTGGGAAAGCGATCGAACACGCCCCCAAACAAAAGTCGCAGCGCGTGTGTCCCTGTTTCAACACCCCAACCCCAGGTAGCCCCTGTCAATTCGGGATGGCGGCTAAACATGTGAGGCGCGTCGAACATGTTGAACGGGTGCAGATACAAGGGTACGTCAAGCGCTTGCATACGCTCCCAGAATACGTCGTAGGCAGGATCGTCGTAATACACACCATGGGTATGACCATTCACCAACGAACCTTTCATACCCAGTTCGGTAACCGCACGCTCGAGCTCTGCGGCAGCAGCTACCGGATCTTGCATGGGGAGATGGGCAAACCCACCAAATCGTGTGGGATGCCGGGCGATTTGCTGGGCTAAAAAATCGTTGTTTTCTTTCGCCCGAAATATCGCAGCGGCGGTGTCTTGCTCGACTTGTACGCCCGGGCCGGTTTGCGACAGGATGACGTAGTCAATGCCGGCTGCATCCATTGCTTGCAACCGGAGTTCATCAAAATCTGTCAGGCGACGCGTCAATTCGGACGCTACGGCCGGATCAATCAGACTGACAAACGACTTGGAATAGTCTCCAAAGCCAACACCCGAAAAATGTTCTTCTAGCGCGATTTTGCGTACAGGGCTCACGACACACCTCCTCTGAAATATTGTAGTCAGTATACTGACAATTCAGACGGATTTACATGGCGAAAACCCTTAGAGAAGGGGGTTGACCTTGAGCCTAAGCCCCCTTCATGGGCGCACGGCCGTACTGATTATTGGCCTCGACGAGCTCTGTCAGTAACGAAAGAAACAATTTACGATTGGCAGGAGACAACGGCTCGATCAGACGCTGCTGAGACTTTGCCATGCGTTCGCGCAAAGACTCCATTAATGCAAACCCAGCCGCAGTAATATTGGCTTGTCTGGAGCGTTTATCGGTCGGATTGATACGACGCTCTAGCCAACCTTTGTCCTCAAGTCGTTTGATGACGTCTGCCGAAGTGGTGCGATCCAAGCCAAGTTCAAAACCAATCGTCGTCTGATCAAGCCAAGGGTTCTGCGAAAGCACCGTCAGAATGCCGTACTGAACCGGGGTGATGCTGCTTTCAGCACATTCTTCGAAAAACATGGCGTCATGAATCTGGTTCAAACGCCGCACCAGAAACCCGGGCCGCGACCACAGGCCATGGCTGCTGAACACTTCTGGCGTGATGTCGTCGGGTAATGCTTTCTTGGATACGGGCAACTTTTTGGGTGCGGCTTTCTCTGTTTTTTTCTTCATAAATGCATTCAAGGGCTTGAAACCACATCCGCACGAACGGCACTGAACCCGATACTCTATTGATGGTTGACGACTCAGGCGCTGACTAATGCTTCTGATGAGTCGTCTTTAAGGTGAGGCATGTATTTGTCGTATTGTAGGATAGTCATCGTGCCAACACTCACCTACCGCATATCAAACAATTCTTGGTGGAAGTCATCCGCAGACAAGCCCTTTTCCACAAACCCTTTACGTAATGTCTGACCAAACGCGGCTGGACCGCAGAACCAGAAGTCGGCTTGCGACCACTCCGGTACCGCCGCACTGATTTGCTCAACATCCAGGTAACCATCACGGGGCGTCAGAATCACATGCAGATTGACTTTGGCGGCTTCAGCGTCATTCTGAAGGCGACCGACGAAAGTGTCATCTGGCGCGGCCATGCAATAAAACAAATCAACCGGGCGACCGTCTGGCTCGATCGCTAGCGAACGCATCCGGGCAATAAAAGGCGTAATGCCAATGCCGCCAGCCACCCAGATCTGCCGAGGCTTTTTGCTGACAAAAGCAAAACGACCGTAGGGTCCTTCAACCGTAACGGGTCCGCCCACTTGAAGCAGCGATGGCAACCGTGCCGTGTAATCACCTATCCCCTTGATCATGAACGTTAAGCGGCCATCATCAGCCCATCCGGACGAGATGGTAAACGGGTGCGCGCCTTCTGCAGGATCAAAGGTCAGAAACGCAAACTGACCGGCCTGATGCCCTGGCCACCGTCCCGCCAGCCGGATGACCACTTTCAAGACCCGACTGTCCTCAAAATACTCCAGGGTTTCAATGTCACCCACGACTTTGCGATGACTGCCCACCTTACGCGTCAACGACAACATGGCCGATACGGTTCCGGCCGCCATCAACAGGCCCATGACGACGCCTTCCGCTTGCCGCCAATAGGCAAAAGGCATCAGCACCACAGAGTGAAAAACCAGAAAAAGGTAAGCGATGGGCAACAGCTGGTGTGTCTTGAAGAACCAACGGTAGGGAAAGCGCTTGATCAACGCCAGCACAATCAGGACAACGACGGCATAAAACGCCCATTCGCCGACGCTTTCAGCCAGCTTTTTTTGCTGTTGAAAAAAGAGCATCACAGGATCGGTGAGGGCCTCGCGTGGCCCCTTCGCGGGCTTGACCAGCCAGCCCCAACCCACCGCCCACTTGGTACCCTGCACCCAGAGCCAATGAACAATAGAAAGTACCAGCCCCGTAATGCCAAGCCACTTGTGCAACCGATAGGCTTTATCCAGCCCCCCCAGCATGGACTCAAGCCAGACCGGTCGCATGGCCAGTATCATGCTGACGCTCATGACGCCCATGGCAATGATGCCGGTGTAGTTGATCGCCGTCTTGCGAAACGCGAAATACTCAAAACCACCGGGTAACAGCGGGTCGGCAATCAGCCACAGCACCGTAAGCAACACAAACAGGCCAACGTAGGTACGTTTGATTTTCTTCATGTAATCATTCCACTTGAATTGAATTCGACGGCTCAATACAGCTTGAGCTGCTCGCCTGCCGATACCGAGATTGCGGCCTGCTCAGACGCATCAACCAGCGTGCCCACCCTGACCCCCAACAATCTTAAACGCCCATCAAATGTAACGCGCTTCAGACATTGACGGGCCGCCGCATGGATCTCGTCCGCATCGTCGGTATCATGCGCCAAGGTCAGGTCACGCGTCACGGTTCTGAAATCGTCAAACCGCAATTTGACACCGATGGTACGACCCAGGCATCGTTTGGCCTTCAGATCGTGTGCCACCTGTTCGCAAAGCCGGCGAAACGTGCTTGATAAAAGCTCGCGATCGCGCACCACATGCAGGTCACGCTCAAACGTGGTTTCCCGACTGACCGACTTGGGACGTCGACTAATGACAATAGGCCGGTCATCTTGCCCGTGGGCCACCTCGATTAACCAGCGCGCGTAGGTCAGCCCGAAATGGGCTTGCAACACCGCAGGGTCGGCCCGTGCCAGTTGCTCAATAGTGTCGATGCCCAGCGCCGCCAGCTTTTCATTGGATTTGGGACCAATGCCGTTGATGCGTTTAACAGGTAAAGGCCAGATCCGGGTGTGAAGGTCAAGCTCGGTGAGTACCGTCAAGCCATCGGGTTTATCCAGTTCAGAGCCGATTTTTGCCAAGAGTTTATTGGGTGCTATCGCAATCGAACAGGTCAGCTCCGTGGCCTGATGAACAGCGTCTTTCAAGCGCTGGCCCAATACTGCCGAGGGCATATCGACATCGGTCAGATCGATATAAATTTCATCAATCCCGCGATCTTCAATGCACGGCGCAATCTGTGCAACGGCCTGCTTGAAAAGCCTGGAATAGTGACGATAGGCCTGAAAATCAGCCGGCAACAAGATGGCGTCGGGGGCGAGCTGGGCGGCTTTCATCATGCCCATTGCCGAAAAAACCCCCAAAGCACGGGCTTCGTAGGTCGAGGTGGTGACCACACCACGC
>CAYTSJ010000135.1:0-6070 GCA_964440385.1 uncultured Pusillimonas sp.
GCGCAGTCGCAGCCATACATTCTGTAGCATAGAAACTTATTCTCTCGAAGCAATGCTGTAATGTCGCAAGATTTGTGCTGTTTCAAAAATCGGTAAACCCATCACGCCGCTGTAACTGCCATTGATGTTGGCTATAAATGTGGCCGCTGTTCCCTGGATGCCATAACCTCCGGCTTTGCCCCATGGCTCCGGGCTATTTACATAATCATGAATGTCTTCATCCGAAAGCGTTGCAAATGTCACCTGTGTTGTGCTGACGCTTTCGTGATGCTTGCCGTTTATAAACAGTACTACCGCTGTTTGTACGGTATGTGTTTTGCCTGACAACTGCCCTAGTATTTGCCTGGCTTCTTCGATAGAGCCTGGCTTGCCCAGAATTTCATCACCTAGCGATACCGTTGTGTCTGCGGTCAGAATCGGCCGTACAGGCAATTGCACCTTGTGCACCCATTGATCTGCCCTGATCGCTTTGTCTAGCGCGGTTCTACTAACATAGTCTTGCGGACTTTCGCCCTCAAGCCGGGGTTCATCTTCCCCCTCAGGAGCGGGGACCGTCAGAATGTCATGGGTAATACCCATTTGGTTCAGTATTTCATGACGCCTGGGGCTGGCTGAAGCAAGGTATAGAAGTTTCATGGTTTTTAGTTGCTATTCTGCGCAGACAATCCGCATACTGTTGGTAGCGCCGTCGTTAGGACGGTCACCTTTTGTAATGATGACCCAGTCCCCTTTTTGTATGAGTCCTTGTTCAACCAGAACTCTGACTGCGGTATCGCCTATTTTCTCGCGAGCCACCGCTTCGGCATCGAAGGGCAGTGCATAAACCCCTCTGAACAAAGCAACTCTTCGTTCGGTGGCGGGATGCGAGGTATAGCAATAAATGGGAATGCCAGATCGTATACGCGACATGATCAGTGGGGTATGACCGCTTTCTGTCTGGCTGACAATCGCCTTGATGCCACGGAAATGATTGGCCGCGTACATCGCCGAAAGTGCAATGGTTTCATCGCAACGCTGGAAAGTCTCACCCAGTCGATGTTTTGATTGTGTTGTGGCAGGTTCTTGCTCGGCCCCCAAGCAAATTCGTGCCATTGCTTTAACGGCATCCACCGGGTACTGTCCTGCGGCGGTTTCAGCCGACAGCATAACGGCATCGGTGTAATCGAGTACCGCATTGGCGACATCCGACACTTCGGCGCGTGTCGGGAGCCGGCTGGAAATCATGGATTCCATCATCTGGGTGGCCGTAATGACCAGTTTGTTCAATGTGCGTGCGTGCAAGATGATGCGTTTCTGGATACCTGCCAGTCGGGCATCGCCGATTTCAACACCAAGATCGCCTCGGGCAACCATCACGCCATCGCTGGCCATGATGAGATCATCCAGCGCATTGTCATCAGCAACGGCCTCGGCTCTTTCTATTTTGGCAATGACCCAGGCTGAACTTCCGACGGCTTCCAGCAGTTCGCGGGCTTTGGTAATGTCATGGCCGTAACGTGGAAAAGAGATCGCAACGTAGTCCAGCTCAAGCTCGGCAATGGTCTGGATATCCGCCTTGTCTTTTTCGGTCAGGCTGGGTGCCGAGATACCACCGCCTCGACGGTTGATGCCTTTATTGTTTGACAGGATGCCGCCTTGAGTGACCGTTGCATAGACGGCATGGTCATCGACATGCTCAACCTGCAAGACGACACGACCGTCATCCAGCAAAAGTTCGTCGCCGGGTTGACAATCATGCACCAGGCTGGGGTAATCAATGCCTACAATGTTTTCGTTACCATCATCGGATGGATGTAGATTTGACAAGGTAAAAGCGCTGCCTTCACGCAGTTCAACTTCGCCCTGTTTGAATTTGGCGATTCGAATTTTTGGCCCTTGCAGGTCACCCATGATGGCAACCCGACGTTTATGACGGGCTGCAATGCTGCGGATTAATTCGGTGCGCTGGCGATGGTTGTCGGGTGACCCATGTGAAAAATTAAGGCGGGCGACATCCATGCCCGCCAGAATCAGCTTTTCGATCACCTCAGGGCTGGAGCTTGCCGGCCCGATTGTGGCCACAATTTTGGTACGTCTTTTATGCATGATCGAGCCCTGAAATCAGGCCCGATGGTAAGGGTGGTTCGTTGTGATGGCCCAGGCACGGTAAAGTTGTTCGGCCAGAACAACCCTGACCATCGGGTGGGGTAAGGTCAAGGATGAAAGTCGTATCAGGCTATCACATCGCTGCTTGAGTTGGCTATCGAGACCGTCAGGGCCACCAATTAAAAAAACAACATCTTGGCCGTTAGCACGCCATTTCTGGAGCTCATCGGCCAATTTCATGGTCGAGAGGTCGCGACCATGTTCATCCAGCGCAATGATCAGGGCATTGTCGGGCAGTGCGGCCTGGATACGTTGGGCCTCTGCCAGCATCATTTGGGCAGCTGTTTTACCGCTGGTTCTGGGTTCGGGTTTGATCTCGCGCAGCACGAGGCTGCAGTCTGAAGGCATGCGCTTGGCGTAGTCTTGCCAGGCTTCTTCAACCCAGCGCGGCATGCGCATACCTACTGCAATAACGACCAGTTTCACTTTTGTTTGGACTTGAGTTTATTCGTCTTCGTTTTCATCAAAAGCGTCTTGGGTATCAATCCAGCCATCAGGTTGTGACGTCGATTGAGGTAACAGTTTGACCTTGACGGGTTTGGCACCCCAGACTTCTTCGAGGTTGTAATAGCGACGGATTTCTGGCTGCATACAGTGTATGACGATGTCACCCAAGTCCAATAATACCCATTCACCGGTCTCTTGGCCTTCATAGGCAATGATAGGAATTTTGTGTTCCCGAGCCGCATCGGCGACACTTGAGGCCAATGCCCGGGTTTGACGATTGGATGTGCCGCTGGCAATGACAACCCGATCAAACATGCTGGTAAGGTCGGTGGTATTAAAGACCTTGATGTCCTGGGCTTTGACATCTTCCAGGGCATCAATGACAAGGCGTTGTAGTTTTTGAATGTTCATAGCCGTTAGTGGGTAAAGACACGGGTGTGCCTGTCAGTGTTGATAAAGGTGGTGTTGACGGATGTACTCGAGCACTTCGGGTTCCAGGGCCTCAATGACGCGTTGCCCCTCTTTGAGGGCAGCGCGAATGGATGTGGATGCTGTGGCCACAGGCTCGAAAGGAAGCTCTATTAACGGTTTTTTCAGGGTATCGAGTACATAGGCCAACATACCGGGTAATTCAGTGCTGCTGCCCGGTCGGCGAGCCACAACCAGATGCACATAAACCAGAATATCTTCCCAGCGATGCCATGTGCAAAAGTTGGTGAGTTGGTCAGCACCCAGTATCCAGAAGTATTGCGCGTTACGGGGTAATTGTTCAAGGGTCTGTATAGTGTAAGTCTTTCCGCCGCGCTCTATTTCGACTGGGTTGACACACAAGCCAGGGAGGTGCTTTATGGCAAGCTGCACCATGTTCAGACGATCAGCCGCGCTGGCATTCAACGGTTCACGCTGCCATGGATCGGCAGCGGGTATTAATTGCACTTCGTCCAGTTGCAGATGTTTCAGGGCTGCGTCAGCCAGGGCAGTATGAGCCCGATGTACCGGGTCAAAACTTCCCCCAAGCAGGCCGATTTTTTTTAAAGCCATTCGCGCGGTTTCAGATAAGCCGACAGTTCGGCTTCTGGCGTGCCAGGTTCGGGGACATAGTTGTAGCGCCAGGCGGCCATCGGAGGCATCGAGAGCAAGATGGACTCGGTTCGCCCACCAGACTGCAGTCCAAACAGGGTGCCCCGATCAAACACCAGGTTGAATTCCACATAACGACCCCTTCGGTAAGCCTGGAAGTCGCGTTCTCGTTGACCATATATCATATGACGACGCTTTTCAACGATGGGCATGTAGGCGTCAAGGAAACAGTTGCCGACAGACTGCACCAAGGCAAAGCTGTCCTCGAAGCCTCCTTCATTCAGATCGTCGAAAAATATTCCGCCCACACCTCGGGTTTCCTGGCGATGCTTGAGGTAGAAGTATTGATCACACCATGTTTTGTAAGCCGGGTACTTGTCTGCGCCAAAAGGAGCTAATGCTTTGGCACACACCTGATGGAAATGGCGTGCATCTTCTTCAAACGGATAGTAGGGGGTCAAGTCCAGACCGCCACCAAACCAGAACACATCATTACCCGGTTGATCTTTAGGTGCACGCGCAACAAACATACGCACATTCATGTGCGTAGTTGGAATATACGGATTGCGTGGATGCAAGACCATGGAAACGCCCATGGCTTCCCAGGCACGACCTGCCAGTTCGGGTCGATGAGCACTGGCGGAAGCCGGCAAGGTTTTACCTTCGACATGACTGAAAAGAACGCCAGCGCGCTCGAGTAATGGGCCGCCTTCCAGCAACCTGGAGAGCCCACCACCCCCTTCTTCGCGTGTCCAGCTATCAGACTGGAAAGTACTGCCATCGGCCTCTTCAAGACGGGCAACAATACGTGATTGCAGATCCAGGAAGTATTCGTACGCAGTGGAAATTGGAACGACCATGTCGACGTTGAACCTTAAGTGAGGCTGGATGACCGGAAATTACCAAGTCATCCGGACCTCCAAGAAATTAGTGGGATTCGCGGGGCAGGGCACGCCAGCCGATATCAGTACGATACTGGCGGCCTTCGAACTGTACCTGATGAACGGCATGGTAGGCCGTTTCCTGGGCGCGTTTGACCGAGTCACCCAGTGCCGTGACGCACAATACGCGCCCACCTGACGTCTTGAGGACGTCGTTATCGAGCTGAGTACCTGCATGGAAAACGCGGCAGTCCTCGGTGTCGGCGGGCAGCGCTGTGATAGCGTCGCCGGTTCGGGGTTGGGCAGGGTAGTTTTCGGCTGCGATGACAACACCCAAGGCCGTGCGGCGGTCCCACTCAATGATTGCCTGGCCCAGCGTGCCATTGACCGCATGTTCAAATACGGTGGCAAGATCGCTTTTAATGCGCATCATGATGGGTTGGGTTTCAGGGTCACCCATACGGCAATTGAACTCAAGCACTTTCAGTGGCCGTGTGGCATCGGGCCCATCGCCAATCATCAGACCGGCATACAAAAAGCCGGTATAGGGCAGGCCGTCTTTAGCCATACCTTGTAATGTGGGGTGAATCACTTCGCGCATGATGCGGTTGTGCAGCGCAGGCGACACGACTGGCGCTGGTGAATATGCGCCCATACCTCCGGTATTGGGGCCCTGGTCGTTATCAAGCAGTCGTTTGTGATCCTGGCTGGTCGCCATGGCCAGTACTTGCTGGTCATCGCACATGACCATGAAACTGGCTTCTTCACCAAAGAGGCATTCTTCCACAACGACACGGGCACCGGCCTGCCCAAATGCGCCATTACCTAGCATGTTGTCGATGGCTTCGAAAGCTTCTTCAAGCGTTTCGGCAACGACAACCCCTTTGCCAGCGGCCAAACCGTCGGCCTTGACAACAATCGGTGCGCCTTTGGCTTCAATGTAAGCTTTGGCTTTAACCGGGTCTGTAAAGGTTTGATATTCGGCCGTTGGAATACTGTGCCGAACCATGAAGGCCTTGGCGTAGTCTTTGGAGCTTTCCAGTTGTGCCGCCAGACGAGTCGGGCCAAAAATTTTCAGGCCGGCAGCGCGGTAGGTATCTACGACCCCGCCTGCCAGTGGTGCTTCGGGGCCCACAACGGTAAAGGCAATCTGCTCACGACGTGCAAATTCGACCAAGGCGTTGTGGTCGGAAATATTGATGTTCTCAAGCAACTCGGTGGTGGCAGTGCCGCCGTTGCCCGGAGCAACGAACACTTTTTCAACTCTGGGGGATTGAGCCAGACGCCAGGCGATTGCATGTTCGCGGCCACCACCGCCTATCACTAATAATTTCATATGCGCTCTATGGTAGAGTTAGTCGGCTTCGTTGAATACGGCCGTGGTATAGACTTCCTGGACGTCATCCAGACCTTCCAGCATGTCGATCATTTTTTGCATTCTTTCTGCATCTTCGCCCGTCAGCTCGATTTCGTTCAGGGCTTTCATGACGATTTCCTGCACCTCGGGTATCAGCCCG
>CAYTSJ010000136.1:0-6064 GCA_964440385.1 uncultured Pusillimonas sp.
CCGGCAACGATTGGCAAGGCGCCGATTCGCGAACAGGTCATACACTTTGTCAACAAGAAGATGCCGGGTGGCCTGCCCAAGCAAACGGCCCGCAAGTTACTGGATATTGAAGACGCCAACTACGTTCCCATCATCCGTAATCCAGTCACGACAACGGCCGAGACCGAGGCGGTCTTCTATTTCCCGGGTTGTGGCTCAGAGCGTCTGTTTTCCCAAGTGGGTCTGGCAACCCAGGCCATGTTGTGGCACGCTGGTGTGCAAACGGTGTTGCCGCCAGGCTACCTGTGCTGCGGGTATCCGCAGCGGGGTAACGGCATGACCGATAAAGCCGAGAAAATCATTACTGACAACCGCGTGCTGTTCCACCGGGTCGCTAACACGCTCAATTACCTCGATATCAAAACCGTCGTGGTCAGTTGCGGTACGTGTTACGACCAGTTGGCAGGCTACGAGTTTGACAAGATTTTCCCTGGCTGTCGTCTCATCGATATCCATGAGTATCTGCTTGAAAAAGGCTTGAAGCTTGAGGGCGTGACGGGCAGCCGGTACATGTATCACGATCCGTGTCATACCCCCATGAAACTGCAAGATCCGATGAAGACGGTGAAGGCCCTTGTGGGCGACGACGCCATCAAGACCGATCGTTGCTGTGGTGAGTCGGGTACGCTTGCCGTTAGTCGTCCAGATGTCTCTACGCAGGTGCGTTTCCGCAAGCAAGAAGAATTGCTGAAAAACACGGCCCAGATCCGCGACGACGGCTACCAGGGGCAGGTCAAAATTCTGACCTCATGTCCATCGTGCTTGCAGGGTCTGTCACGCTACGAGGGTGATACCGGCATGCAGGCTGACTACATTGTGGTCGAAATGGCGCGTCATGTGCTGGGTGAAAGCTGGCTTGAAGACTATGTCAAAGTGGCCAATGCCGGCGGTATCGAGCGGGTGCTGGTTTAAGCGTTGGCGGGTTTATAGCCGCGAAGCTGTTGGTATAGAAGAGCGCAGTCTTAATGACGGCGCTCGGTTTTTGCAAGCGCCGCTTCAGGTGCCGGGCACACTCGATGGGCTGCAAATTCCAGCGAAAACAGGCTGCCTGCACCCAGGCGGCTTTGAATCGTCAGCTCTGCATTGTGACGCATGGCCACATGTTTCGTGATGGCCAGCCCCAGCCCGGTGCCGCCTGTCGAACGTGAGCGACCGCGGTCAACCCGGTAAAAGCGTTCAGTCAAGCGGGGGATATCTTGTGGCGACACCCCGATGCCGGTATCCTGAACCGAGTAGCACGCTGTCCCCTGTTCGGTTTTGTACCAGCTGACAGTAATCGTGCCGTCTTTCGGGGTGTAACGTACGGCATTGGTCAGCAGGTTGCTGACGGCTGAAACCAGTTCGGTTTCTATTCCCATGATGCACAGGTCTTCGGCAATGTTTTCGACGAAGACATGTTGTTCGCCCGACAGCAAATAGGCTTGCTGCAGCGCTTTGTGGATAACTTCCCCCATTTGAACCGGCACACCGGTTTGCGTGGGTGATGACTCCAGCGTTGATAGCGTCAGCAAATCGGCCACAATCGCTTGCATTCGTTTGGCTTGGGCGATCATCAGGTCAAGATAATGCTGACGTTGTTCGTCGCTGATTTCTTCTCGCGGAATGTCATACAGGGTTTCCAGAAAACCCGACAAGACCGTCAGAGGCGTACGCAATTCATGTGACACGTTGGCCACAAAGTCTTTGCGTGTGGTTTCGAGTTTTTCGACCTGGGTGACATCCCGGGTAACCAGCAGGTACTGGCCAATACCGTAGCGTGTCAATTGCACCTGTAAAGCGCGTTCAGTTTTCCCGGCGTTGTGGTGAATCAGTAGGGGTTCCGGCCAGGAGGTCTGTTGGGCGTATTTACTGAACTCGGGGGAGCGCAAAAGATTAAAAACACTGTGACCGGTATCAGTGGCCAGGTTTATTCCGGTATGCAAACTGGCGGTTCGGTTGCACCAGGTGACATGTTTATCTTCATTGAGTGTGATGGCGCCATCGGGCAGGGCTTCGGCGGCCTGCATGATGCTTTCAATGTGTTGAGTCAGTTCCTGAGCTGCGGCGGTATCGCGTCTTAACTGGCGATAAATGGGGGCCAGAATTTCGTCCCAGGGGCCGACCGAGGGCGGCGGCGGGGCCGATAAATCGTTAACCCATTTACGTATTTGAGACAGTTGTAAACCGCTGGCCATAATCATGGTGACCAATCCAAGGGTCAGCGTGATCCAGCCCGCCGTGGGCGTTGTCCAGCGGCCAATACCCCACCCCGCCAAGCATAGCACCAGGATTGAAAGTGCGGTTTTAAACATGGTCAGGCGCCGTGAGTGTCGTCAGCGACTTGAGCGGGTCTGATCGCGAACCGGTAGCCCGCGCCGCGAACCGTTTCAATGTGGTTTTCATGACCGCTAGGTTCAAGGGCCTTGCGCAAGCGTCGAATGTGGACATCGACAGTTCGCTCTTCGACGAAAACATGGTCACCCCAAACCTGATCCAGCAATTGCGCTCTTGAAAAGACGCGCTCGGTGTGGGTCATGAAAAAATGTAATAGACGGAATTCGGTAGGCCCTACAGTCAGTGCCAGCGCGTTACCGGTGACACGGTGCGTGGCCGGGTCAAGCTTGAGGGTACCGATCTGGATGACGTCATCGGTCAGTTGTGGCGCGCGCCGGCGTAAGACGGCCTTGATGCGCGCCATCAGTTCTTTGGGTGAGAAGGGTTTGGTAATGTAGTCATCGGCGCCGGCTTCAAGCCCCTCGATTTTGTCGTGCTCAGCGCCCTTCGCTGTCAACATGATGACAGGTACCTGACGGGTACGTTCGTCGGAACGTAGTTTTTTGGCCAGTGTGATGCCAGAAGCGCCCGGGAGCATCCAGTCCAGCAAAATCAGGTCGGGCAGTTCTGCGCGGATCAGGGTTTGGGCCTGTTCGGCGTCAAAGGCGCGTAACACTTTATGGCCAGCGAAGGATAAATTGACGGAAATCAGTTCCTGGATGGCGGGTTCGTCTTCGACGACCAAGATGGTTGTGCTCATGGCTGAAAGGATAAAATAACCAAAGAAGCTGAAATATTATGGCTTTAATGTTTCAAGTTTGTGAAAGTCGTCATCAAGGGGGCTGTTCCCCTGAGTCCTGGCCAGCCAGACATCGGATACCATACGCGCTATGCAAAACTCATCACCTAATCACCCTGGCAGTTCAAGTGGCAGCCCCACCACCCACTTTGGCTATAAAACCGTGGCCGAGGCCGAGAAAGCCGCGAAAGTCGCTGAAGTGTTTCATTCTGTAGCTCAGCGCTACGACATTATGAACGATCTGATGTCCGCTGGGCTGCATAGGGTCTGGAAGGCTTTTACCATTGCCAGGGCCGATGTACGTCCTGGCATGAAAGTGCTTGATATTGCCGGCGGTACCGGTGACCTGGCCAAAGCGTTTGCCCGCAAGGCAGGCACTCCGGGCGAGGTCTGGTTGACAGACATTAACGACTCCATGTTGCGCGTGGGGCGTGATCGACTTATCGATAAAGGCCTGGTGTTGCCAACGGCCGTGTGTGATGCAGAAAAACTGCCTTTTCCAACGGCGTACTTTGACCGGGTCAGCGTGGCTTTTGGTCTGCGTAACATGACGCACAAAGACGTGGCATTGGCAGAAATGCGTCGAGTGCTCAAACCTGGCGGTAAGCTGCTGGTACTTGAGTTTTCACAGGTGGCCAAGCCGTTGGCGCCTGCATATGACTGGTATTCGTTCAATATTCTGCCTTGGCTGGGTAAGAAAGTGGCTGGTGATGAAGACAGTTACCGATACCTGGCCGAGTCCATTCGCATGCACCCCGATCAGGAAACCCTGGCAGCCATGATGAAAGATGTCGGCTTTGACCGGGTACGTTATTTCAACCTGACGGCAGGTCTGGTGGCCTTGCACGAAGGGGTTAACCTCGGTTAACCCCTGGTCTTGAGATATCTTTCAGCTTCTAGTAAGATTGGAACTTAAAAGGCAGCTTTTGCCTTCCAAATCTGGTACGGAGCTTAAAACCATGTCTCGACGTCTTTCCCGTTTTTTTGCGATCGCCCTGTTGGCCGTGTCTTCGGTAGGTATGGTTGCCGTGTCCTTCGACGCTGAAGCCCGTCGTATGGGCGGTGGTTCCAGTGCGGGTCGTCAGTCCAGCAATGTGACCCAGCAGCGCGATGCAGCAACACCTTCCTCCGCCACAACGACGCAACGTAGCGCGACTTCGGCAGCGCCTGCGGCCGGCGCTGCGGCTGCAGGTACTGCTGCAAAAAGCGGTATGTCCCGTTTCCTTGGGCCCATCGCCGGTATTGCGGCCGGTCTGGGTATCGCTGCGCTCTTGTCACATCTCGGTCTGTCAGGCGCATTCCTTGAAATGATGTCCAGCCTGTTGTTGATTGGTTTGCTGGTTTTCGCGGTATTGTTCATCGTTCGTCGTCTGCGTGGTGGTGCGGCCGCCCCTGCTGCCCAAGGTGCTGCCGCAGGCGGTATGCAGCGTACTGCACACGAATCGTGGCAGCCACAGGCCCAGCAGCCTCAGGCTGCCCCGGTTTCGCCAGCGGCGCCCGCTACACCAGCGGCTTTTTCTGATGCCCGGCCTGCCGACTTGTCCTGGTATATTCCCGGCGACTTTGATACCCCTGCATTCCTGGCTAACGCCAAGAAGCAGTTTGTTGAAATCCAGAAAATCTGGGACAGCGGCAATGTGGCAGGGTTGTCCGAATACCTCACCGATGACCTGATTGCCGAAATGAAACCGCAAATTGAAGCGCGCGGTGGAAAAGCTGAATACACCGAAGTGGTGCTGCTCAATGCCGAGCTGTTGGGTATTGAAACTGTGAGCGGCGGTCACCTCGCCAGCGTGCGTTACTCAGGGATGTTGCGTGAAGCCCCTGGTGCCGAGGCCTTCCGGTTTGAAGAAGTCTGGAATCTTTATAAGGCTGAGGGCGCGGGCTGGTTGTTGGCAGGTATCCAGCAAATCCCTGTGCAAAATTAATCCCCTCGTGCCAAGGGGTGCAGGGCTGTCATTTATGGTGCCCTTCGGGCCGGTGTCGCACAGTGTTGCGCCCGGCCCGTTCTGTGTCTGGTCCGCTGCGCGGTCAAAAACGTTAAACTTAGGCCTGTAAATTTTCTTGACTTGCGCGCGGGCCGCGCATGCTGATACATGCTGCCTTTCCCCCCCCTCATGACACTTGCGGCCTCTGCGGGTGTTAAAGCCTTGAACCACTTGCTAGGTCGAGAAGACTGGGCTGCCCAGCGCTTGAGTCGTCATTCCGGTAAAACAGTTCGGCTGGCTTTTGGCACTACGACCTTGTCCCTCACGATTGGCAGTGCCGGACAGGTTCAGCTGGCCGACCAGGCGGTTGTTCCCGACGTCACCCTGACCTTGCCTTCAGGCCAGTTCGGGCCGTTGTTCGATGTGCTGCGACATAAAGATCCCGAGCACATCATTGAGGCGATGCACATTCAGGGGGACGCAGGCCTGGTCAATGTCGTGGCCGATCTGGCACGAAATTTACGTTGGGATGTCGAGCACGATCTGGCGCAAGTCGTCGGCGATATTCCTGCGTCACGGCTGATCTCCGGTGCACGTGGCGTAACTCAAGGTCTGGCTCGAGCCGGTGAACGTCTGGCGGGGAACCTGGGGGAGTTCGTGACAGAAGAAGACCCTCTGGTACTGGGGCGTTATGCGTTTTCTGCATTCCAGACCGAGTGTTCTTCTCTGGTTTCAAGGCTTGATTTGCTTGAACAGCGTCTCAATCGACTTGAGCAAAAGCAGCTACAGTTGCAGTCACAGCGTATCGAGAGACCCTGATGCTGACCTTGTTTCGCCTGATTCGTATCCTGATCGTTGCTTTGCGCTACCGGCTTGACGAGCTGGTTCTTTCAAGCATCAAGCATCCGGTTGCCTTTTATTTGCTGCGGCTGGTCCGGTTCGGACGCCCTCCGCGAACCGATCGAGGGGTGCGTTTGCGTCTGGCCCTTGAGTCTTTGGGGCCGATTTTTGTCAAGTTTGGTCAGGTATTGTCGACGCGCAGGGA
>CAYTSJ010000137.1:0-6062 GCA_964440385.1 uncultured Pusillimonas sp.
GCGGGCTTACTAACCGTCAAACGCTTTATCAGGTCATGCAACTCCCGGAAATCACCTTGTTTCTGGTCGGTCTGATGTCCGACGCCGGTGAAACCCTCGATCGTCACGCCGATTTTGATTGGGAAACATTTCAGTGGCAGTGGCTTAACCGTTTGGCTAACCCGTCACTACGCTTGTCGACGGCACAGCTATTGAAAGAAGTCAGCCGTGTCATGCCCTACGCGGTGTTGCCTGTGATTCAGCAACGCCTTCACAAGGGTCAGTCTGTTGATCGCCACGCCCGTGTAGTCGCCGCCTGGTTGTGTTACCTGATGAGGGCGAATGCAGAGGTTGCTGCGGCTGAAGATCCGGGAGCCCGCATTCTGGTTGAGCAAATAGGGCGGTTGGGCGGTGCGTCTGCTGACCCCTTCGAGTTGACCGGACAGGTGTTATCGATGCCCGAAGTCTTTGGCGTTCAACTGGCGCAAGACCTCGAGTTCCGCCGTTGCGTTACTGCCCAGCTGGTTGATGTGCTGGATGCATTTCCCAGCGCCACGCATCTTCACACATCTGATTGATGCCTAATTTGGCCGTCCACCCCAAGGTCTGTTCGGCCAGTGTGGTGTCCGCCCAGCAGGCCGCAATGTCGCCAGGGCGTCGTGGGGTGATGTCGTAGGGTATGGGCCGACCACTGGCGGTTTCAAAGGCTTTGACCATGTCAAGCACTGAAAAACCCTTGCCGGTTCCCAAGTTGACGGTCAATAGCGCTTGCGCCTGAGTTTCGCAATGCCGAAGTGCTGCCAGGTGCCCCTGTGCCAGATCCATGACGTGGATGTAATCGCGTACCCCCGTGCCATCCGGGGTGTTGTAGTCATTACCAAATACCTGCAGCTTCGGGCGACGGCCGGTCGCCACTTGGGCTACATAAGGCATCAGGTTGTTGGGTGTGCCTTGGGGCGCTTCGCCAATCAGCCCGCTGGGGTGTGCGCCAACCGGGTTGAAGTAGCGCAGGCGGGCGATACGCCACCCGGGTTCTGACTGGTACAGATTTTCAAGGATATCTTCAATGACCAGTTTGGTGTGGCCATAAGGGTTGGTGGCAGAGCGTGGGTGATCTTCGGTAATGGGTAGTTTGACCGGGTCGCCATAGACTGTGGCTGACGAGGAAAATACAAACGCCTTGACGCCAGCGGCTTTGGCGGCCTGAAGTAAACAGACGCTGCCATTGACGTTGGCGTCGTAATAATCGAGCGGAATGCGGGTAGATTCGCCAACGGCTTTCAGGCCTGCAAAATGCATGATGGCGCTGATGTTGTGATGGCTGAACAGATGTGCCAGCAGCTTGGCATCGCGGATGTCACCATGAATAAAGTCAGGGGTATGGCCGCTGATACGGGCGATGCGGTCAATTACTGACCGGTCGCTGTTGCAGAGATTGTCAAGAATCAATACCCGATAGCCGGCCTGCTGCAGAAGCACGGTGGTGTGGCTACCGATGAACCCGGTGCCGCCAGTAACAAGAATAGTCGAAGTCATAGGCCGATTTTAGCTTGAGTCAAGGGTGATGATGAAGACGTTTTCTTGGCCGGGCGAATCTTTATAATCCCGCCATGACAAAAAAAATACTCATTGTGCGCACGTCTTCTTTGGGCGACCTGGTTCATATGCTGCCGGCAATTTCCGATATTGCCCGGCATGTGCCCGGGGCCCGGATCGATTGGTTGGCCGAAGAGGGCTTTGCCGAAATTCCCGGCTGGCATCCGGCGGTTCACGAAGTGATTAAAGTGGCCCATCGCCGCTGGCGTAAAAGCTGGTGGTCTGCCCAGACGCGTGCTGAACGGGCTGCCCTGAAAAAAAATCTTCAGAGCCGGCAGTATGACGTTGTTCTGGACATGCAGGCGCTGATGAAATCGATTTGGCTGGTTCGCCAAACCCATGGACAACGCCATGGTCTCGATTTCAAGTCAGCCCGAGAACCCATGGCTGCGCTTTTTTATGATGTGCGTCATCGGGTTGAGTTCTGGCAGCCTGCGGTCCCGCGTCAGCGGGCACTGGCCGGGTTGGCCTTGGGTTATACCCCGGATGGCCCGCCCGACTTTGGCTTGCAGGCGTTCACCGAAGGGCAGACGATTGAACCTTATGCTGTCATCATGCCCTCGGCCAGTCGTGACGACAAACTTTGGCCAGACTCCGATTGGCATCAGGTCTTCGCCAGATTGGGGCAGGCTGGTTTGAGTCTCAAGGTGCTGGCCGGCAATCCCGCTGAAACCGAGCGTGCCATAGCACTGGTTGCCGGTCTGCCGGATGCCCAGGTCATGCCGCGTATGAGTCTGACCGACATTGCGCGTCTTTTAGCGCGTGCCCGTTTGATGGTGGGGCTTGATAGTGGCCTGACGCATTTGTCGGCAGGGCTTGGGCGTCCGACTATCGGTATTTATAAAGCCTCGACACCGGTACGTACGCCCTTGCAGGGCTCGGGTTATACCGCCAGTCTGGGTGAGCGCGGTCATGCGCCCTCGGCAGAAAGGGTGATTGAGGCTATTGATCACGCCTTGGCGTCGGAGATCTTGTGAACCGGTTCTTCTATAACCTGAGTATTTATGCGCTGTCTCCGTTGTTGATGACGTGGATGGGCTTGCGTGCCCGTCGTGCGGGCGGGCGTTGGGAAGTGTTGTCCCGCGCCAGGTTTGGTCACTATGCCGGATCTTCACCCTTGACGGCACCGGTCTGGGTGCATGCGGTCAGTCTGGGTGAGGTCAGGGCAGCTCAACCGTTTATCAAGGCCTTGCTTGATCAGGGCGACAAGGTGCTGTTGACCCACATGACAGTGACGGGGCGTGATGAGGCGGCGCGTGCGTTTCACCGGGCGATCGAAGAGGGGCGCTTGGTCCAGCAATGGATACCCTATGACTTTCCTGGCAGTGCCCGCAGGTTCTTGCAACACTACCGGCCGTCCATGGCGGTATTGATCGAACGCGAGGTTTGGCCAAATATCATCGCGTCAGCCCGTTCGCAGGGTATTCCGCTGGTTCTGGCCAGTGCCCGTTTCTCTGATCAGTCTTTGCGGCAAACCTTGCGTGCCGGTGCGGTCATGCGCGAGGCGTATCAAAGTTTTCAGGCAGTCTATGCCCAGACCTTGCAAGATGCGCAGCGCCTTGAGCAGGCGGGCGTATTGGGGGTGCGGGTTTCCGGCAATTTCAAGTTTGACGTGTCGTTGCCGCAAGAGCACGTGTTGCGCGGGCGCGCATTTGCAGAGGCTTTGCCGCGGTGCATGATTACTATTGCCAGCACCCGTGAAGGTGAGGACGAATTATTCATTCGTGCCATTGTGAAACAGGTCGAACGTGCCCGTGCGCAAGGGGATAATCTGGCCGAGCGTGTCTTGTTCTGTATTGTGCCGCGCCACCCTCAGCGATTTGATGCGGTTGCTGACCTGCTGAAAGAGGCCGGTGTCTCATTCGTGCGGCGTTCCGAGCTGGGCCAAACTGGCGAAACCGGTGCTGCCAGTGCGCGCATTTGCAGTCGTGATCACAACCTGGTGTTGCTGGGCGACAGTCTGGGCGAGATGCCCCGTTACTACGCCGCCAGTCGGGTGGCGATTGTGGCCGGTAGTTTTCTGCCACTGGGGGGGCAAAACCACATTGAGGCCTGCGCTGTGGGAACCCCCGTTTTGGTCGGGCCCCATACCGAAAACTTCGAGCAGGCGGTTTTTGATGCCCTGCAGGAGGGAGCTGCGCTTCGTTGTCCCACCCCCGAGTTGGCCTTGCAGCAGGCGCTGCAGTTGCTGGCTGAGCCTCAGCGGTTAAGACGTATGGGCGAAGCTGGCCAGCATTGGGTTCAAAAACACGCGGGTGCTGTTTCCCGCGTGGTGGCTGGCCTTGATGAAATCAGGAAAGACCGTGGTACTTACGGCCAAGTTCCATAGTGGCTTTGTAGAAGCCGGCTTTGCTGCCGCAGTCATAGCGGGTGCCTTCGTATTCCAGGCCAAACACCGGGCGCTCTTGCAGCAAGCTGGCAATACCGTCGGTTAGCTGGATTTCACCGCCAACGCCGGCCTGGGTACGGCGCAGGTGCTCGAAAATTTCGGGCTCGAGCACATAACGACCCACAACAGCCAGCGTTGAGGGGGCGTCAGCAGGGGCGGGTTTCTCGATGATGCCACTGACCTTGACGGTGCGCTCGTTGACGGTTGAGCCCGAAATAATGCCGTATTTATTGGTTTCCGAGCGGTCAACATGGTGGGTGGCCAGCACACTGCCATTGTGCTGATGTGCCGCTTCAACCAATTGATGCGTGACAGGGGTGTTGGCGTCAATCAGGTCGTCAGCCAATAACACAACGAAGGGTTCGTTGCCCACGATGGGGGCTGCGCACAATACGGCATGGCCAAGACCCAGGGGGGCCGGCTGGCGGGTATAGATGCAGTTGACATAAGAAGGCAAGACATTCTTGACGATAGACAAGAGCTCTTGCTTGTTCTTTGCCGCCAGTTCAGCCTCGAGTTCAGGGGCACTGTCGAAATGATCTTCAATGGCCCGTTTATTGCGACCGGTAATGAAAATCAGGTCGGTGATGCCGGCAGCCACGGCTTCTTCGACGGCGTACTGGATCAGCGGCTTGTCGACGATCGGCAGCATTTCTTTGGGCATGGCTTTGGTAGCGGGCAAAAAGCGTGTGCCCAAGCCGGCAACAGGGAATACGGCCTTACGAATGGGTTTCATGGGTCAGTGTAAAAAATAGGTTAAGCAACGAGTTTCAAGATGACTGCGATTGTAGCGCCAGCGCGCTCAAACCATCGAGTACCGGGGCTGTCAGCCATTCGATGGCGGTTTGTGGAACATCCATTTTTTGCTGGGTATAGTGCAGTAGTCTTTTCACTTCTTCTTGCACCAGCGGCCACCCACCCCCTGCGCTATAAACAATGGGCGTCTTGCCGTAATACTCAAGCCCGATAAGCCATTGCCGCAACAGTGCCCCGGCCTGAGCAGCGGCAATGCCCGAACCGATGGCCTGGTGGGTGTGAGTGGGGAAAGCCGCCAGCTCATGACGGGATTCCGGCAAGTTGGCCGTAGCATTGGCCAAAGATGAGCGCATGAGCAACGGCCCTGGCAAAATCAAACCGCCTCTGAAGGTGTACTGTAAGCTGCCAGGCGCACTGCGGGCGACATCGACCACCAGGGTATCAATGGTTGTGGCGGTGCCGAAACTGGCCAGAATAATGGGCGGGAAAGCGCCCTGGACAATTTCGCCGACGTGCTCGGAGATGCGCGGATGGGCCCGCTGAGCCAGCCCCAGCATGGACAGCCAGCGGTCGGGGCCAAGTTGGGCCGGATTATCGTAGGCATTGGACACATTCAGAGCATGACTTTCGCCGTTGACCCATTCAATGTGACAGTCGTGCAAATGAAACACATTCTCGATGATGGTTTCGATAGCCGCGCCCGCCACACTGACGCCAATCGCTTTTTTTGGGGGCGATGGCAACTTGCTTAGCCAGTGACTGAGTTGATCCAGCATGTCGTGGGTGAGGGCAACAGGCCGTGACTCGCGCTGGCCGGTCTGTGGGTCGACCCACCCGGCTTTGACTCGGGTATTTCCCGCATCGATCAGTACTATCATTGGGTTCTCCGGTTTGTATTGTTATAGACCCGGTTGGCGTGCCCTGACGGAAACCTCACCAACAGATATTGGGTGCTCACCAGACGGGCCACGAATCAGGAGTTGCCCGTTTTCGTTGACCCCGCAGGCAATGCCCGCCTGGATCAGGCGATCGTTTTCAATGACATGGACAAATTGCCCTGATAACCCGTCAACGGCCTGATATCGGGCTGGCAGGCCGGCAATGCCCTCGCGGGTCACTTCATTAAATACCCGGTACCAGGCTTTGGCAATAGTCTCTACAACGGTAGCGACAGGTCGGGTTGCCGCAAACTCATCGTGTTGTGTGACTTCAGACCAGTCGGCAATTGAACGGTTGAGTGAAACGCTCAGTGCGCGAGCGTCATTAAGGTTCAAGCCAATGCCGACAATGATGACGTGATGGTCGGGAGAGGTTCTGGCGGTGCTGGCGCGGGTACTTTCGA
>CAYTSJ010000138.1:0-6035 GCA_964440385.1 uncultured Pusillimonas sp.
TGCTGTCCGCTTGCTTCAGACCGATGCCGAGCAGGCGGGGCAGCGCATTGATAATTTTCTTTTGCGGGTCTGCAAAGGGGTTCCAAAAAGTCACATCTACAAGGCAATTCGCGGCGGCGAGGTTCGTGTCAACAAAGGCCGGATTCAATCAGATTACCGCCTGAAAGAAGGCGATTGGGTCAGGGTTCCGCCTTTGCGTTTGCCGGCGCCTGACGCGCCACGGGCAGTGCCTCCTTCAAATTTCCCCATAGTCTTCGAAGACGATGCCATTCTTGTGATTAACAAGCCATCAGGGGTTGCCGTGCATGGTGGCAGTGGTGTGTCGTTTGGGGTCATCGAGCAATTGCGCGCGGCCCGTCCAGAGGCGCGCCTGCTCGAACTGGCGCATCGACTGGATCGTGAAACGTCGGGTTTGTTGATCATTGCCAAGAAACGCTCGGCGCTGGTTGCTTTGCACGACATGATGCGTGAGGGTAAGGGGCGAAAACGCTATCAGGCACTCGTGGTCGGCGACTGGGTCAATCAAAAGCAGCATATCCGTCAGCCCTTGCTGAAGTGGCTGACTGCAGGGGGTGAAAGAAGAGTGCGTGTTGATCCTGCCGGAAAGCCAGCCCATACCATCATCAGTTTGATGCATCGTTACGGGCGATATTCACTGCTCGAAGCTGAACTACGCACCGGGCGTACACATCAGATCAGGGTTCACCTGGCCTCGGCGGGTTTTCCGATTGTGGGAGACGACAAGTATGGGCCAGACGAGGTTCGGGCACAGTTTGCCCGCATGGGTTTTGCCCGAATGTTCCTGCATGCGTATCGGCTTGAAATCCCCCATCCTTTAACGGGTGAGCCGATGGCGTGGTCTGCGCCCTTGCCGCCCGAGTGCCAAAGGGTACTTGGCTTGCTTGACCAGAAATCTTGAATCAATAACGGAGTAGTCTTCGTGAAATATTATGACGCCGTCATTTTTGACTGGGATGGCACCCTGATGGATTCGACCAATACCATCGTGACATCTATACAGTTGGCTTGCGCAGACCTCGGTTTGCCTGTGCCAGATCGTCAGCGTGCGAGTTGGGTTATTGGTCTTTCGATTGAAAGCGCGCTTTATCATGTCGCGCCAGATTTGCACGCCGATGACTTGTCTCACTTCGTCGATCGTTACAAGCATCATTTTTTCAAGTCAGATCTCGAGATGCCTTTATTTGAAGGCGTTACTGCCATGCTGGATGATCTGCGAGAGCAGCGGGTCAAATTGGGCGTGGCGACCGGGAAAGGTCGTCAGGGGCTTGATCGTGTTCTTGCAACTTCCCGGCTTGAGGGTTACTTTGACATGACGCGCTGTGCTGATGAGTCGCACGGCAAACCGCACCCGGGCATGCTTCACGACATCATGAACCGGCTTGGTCTTGAACCTGAGAATGTGTTGATGGTGGGTGACACCACACACGATGTCCAGATGGCCCACAACGCCGGCGTTGACAGTATTGCGGTCAGTTATGGGGCTCACGATGTCGCGACGCTTGAATCGGCAAACCCAACGGTGCTGGTTCATAGTGTGTCAGAAATGCACGACTGGTTATCCCGAAGTCTGGTCAGGTCATAGCCAGTTCGAGTGGTCGTGCTGCTCTGGTGTTACAGATCATTTTTCAGGGAAGTGATATGTCCAGATACAAGTTTCCGGTGCCTCCCGGCACCCAGATTACGCCAGAAAATGTTTGGCAGTCTCGACGGGAATGGTTGCGTAAATCCGGGCTGTTGGCTGTGGCGACGGGTGCTTCGGCACTCTTTCCCGGTTTGCCTGCATTGGCCGCGCCACAATGGGGTGAGCGCAATCCCCGTTTTTCTGCCGATGCAGCGTTGACACCTGAAAAGTCAGTGACAACCTACAACAATTTCTACGAGTTCGGTACAGGCAAGGGTGACCCGGCCGCGTATGGCGGGAAATTTCGCACGGATCCCTGGAAGGTGTCGGTTGAGGGCGAGGTCCTGAATCCCGGGGTCTTTGATCTTGATGACCTGAAGCGCCTTGCGCCTATGGAAGAGCGTGTGTACAGACTGCGTTGCGTCGAAGCATGGTCGATGGTGATTCCCTGGAATGGTTTCCCGCTTGAGGCTTTGATACGTAAAGTACAGCCAACCGGAAATGCGCGTTACGTCGAATTCATCACTGATGTTCAGCCCGATGCCATGCCCGGCTTGTCAACGCGCATTATCGACTGGCCGTACATCGAGGCCTTGCGTCTCGACGAGGCGATGCATCCCCTGACCTTGCTGGCGTTCGGGGTTTACGGCAAGGCATTGCCCGTGGCAAACGGGGCACCATTGAGGTTGGTCGTGCCCTGGAAATATGGGTTCAAATCCGGCAAATCAATCGTCAAGATCCGGTTTGTCGAAAAACAACCTCTGACCAGTTGGGTCAAGATTGCGCCTGAAGAGTATGGTTTTTATGCGAACGTGAACCCTCAGGTTTCTCATCCGCGCTGGAGCCAGGCCACCGAGAGGCAAATCGGGCAGGGCGTATTTGCTCCCAGGGCACCGACCCTGATGTTTAACGGTTATGCCGATCAGGTGGCCTCCTTGTACACGGGCCTCGATCTTCGACGTAACTATTAACGTTTAAGGTTGTCAGGTGTCGTTTCTAGGGTCATCTGGTGTGCTTGCCAAAGTGATCTCTGTAGCTTTTGCAGTGTTGGTGGCACTCACGCCCATGATTTGGTGGTCTTTTCTGGCGCTCACAGATGGCCTGACGGCTAATCCTGCCCAATTCCTGATTCTTTCTTCCGGGGAATGGGCGCTGGTTGGTTTGTGTCTGGTGCTGTCATCCGGGCCTTTCAAGCGTTGGCTGGGTGTGTCGTGGCTGGTCAGTCATCGCCGCATGTTGGGTCTGTTTACTTTCTTTTATGCCTGCTTGCACGTGCTGGGCTGGGCATTTTGGGAGCAAGGCATGGTCTGGTCAGGTATGTGGTCTGATGTGCTCGGAAGGCGTTTCGTCACGATAGGGACGTTGGCTTTTCTCTTGATGATTCCATTGGCCTTGACGTCGACCCGTGGTTGGGTGCGCCGTCTGGGCCAATATTGGAAACAGCTTCATTTGCTGGTGTACCCGGCACTGGGGTTGTCAATCTGGCACTTCTGGATGGTGCGTGCCGGGAAAAATGACTTTGCCGATGTATTTGTTTACATCGCTGTATCGGCTGTCTTGCTTGTTTTAAGGCTTTCGGTTCATGCCAGAAACAGGAAAAGGGTGGGTTGACGGTTCAGGTCGGGCGGGGGTGATGATTTCCACTGGGCGACTGTTTTGGTCTGGATCCACTCCTGATCTGTTGTAATTGATTTGGCCACACATAGCCTTGTAGAGCCTTTGAGACTTTGCAAAAGGGTTTCGTACATGGCGTTGTTACGATACGGGGTTTCGATCAGTAGTTGGGTCTGATGGTGCTTTTGTGATTCGTGTTCCCACTGCTTGATTTGTTTTGCCCGTTCTGCGCCGTCAACCGGGGCGTAACCATGGAATGCGAACCGCTGTCCGTCCAGGCCGCTGGCCATCAAGGATAGCAATATGGAAGAGGGGCCAGTCCAGGGGGCGACCCGAATTCCCAGAGTGTGCGCCAAGGCAACTACCTGGGCGCCGGGGTCGGCCACGGCGGGGCATCCCGCTTCTGAAACCAGTCCGATCTGGCCGCCTGGAGGGATGGCCTTCAGCCATTGCCGTATTTCATCGGCGTTGGTGTTCTTGCCTAGCGTATGAATGGTGATGTCTTGTAGCGGCCGCTCGGTGCCCGTTTGCTTGAGAAATGCGCGGGCCGTTTTTGCATTTTCCGCAATATAGGTTGTTAACTGGGCGGCAAGGGTTTGTACTTCAGCGGGGAGCCATCTTGAGATGGGGGCTTCACCCAGGCTAACGGGGATAAGGTGCAGGGTTCGGGTATCGTTCACGGTGCTGTAAAAGTAAGTGGGTTGAGCCCAACGGAGCGTAACATGCGAGCCAGCGCAATGAGCGGCAGGCCGATGATGGCCGTAGGGTCGTCGCTGCGCATGTTGTCCATCAGTGCAATGCCAAGGCCTTCTGCTTTGGCGCTACCGGCCGTGTCGTAAGGCTTTTCGCGTTGCAGATAGGCTTCTATTTCAGCGTCTGATAATGACCTGAAAGTGCAGTAGGTAATAATGTCGTCAATCTCGATGTGGTCATGGCTGAGCACGCACAGGGCACTGTGAAATTGTACGGTGTTGCCGCTCATCTCTTGTAATTGCAACTTGGCCCGCTCAAAAGAGCCTGGCTTTCCGATGGGTTTGCCGTCAAGGGTGGCAACCTGATCTGACCCGATGATCACAGCATCAGGGTGGGATATTGCAATGGCACGTGCTTTTTCCTCAGACAGTCGCAGAGCCAGTTGTGCCGGATTTTCGCCAGGGAACGGTGTTTCGTCGATATTCGGCGAAATGCATTCAAAGGGTATGCCCAGGCGTTGCAGCATTTCTTTGCGGTAAGGCGAACTTGATGCCAGAATAAGACGCATGATGTTAGGTTGGCGTTAAAGGTTTGACGCTGTGCGATGTAAAGCGGTATTATCTAATGTTTTCTCGGTCTGCGGTTAGCTGCGCATGGTTTCAGACAATTGGCGTTTTATCGATACCGCTGAATTCTCAAGGTTGGAGTCGACCCTGGAAGGGTCTTTGCCGCTTGCGGAGTTAACACGGTTTTCTGATGGTTTGCCGCAGCAACCAGCTGAAAGTACTGTCAGCTGGTCTTTAAAGGGCTGGCGTACTAACGGTGGCCAGGCATTTATTCAGGTTTCCCTGAAGGCTCGTCCTGTGTTGCAGTGTCAGCGGTGCCTTGAGCCTTTCGGGTTTGATGTCGATGTTGTCAATCAAGTCGAGCTTGTGAACCGGGAAACTGATCTTGAAGATGAAGACCTTGACGAAGACGCTCCTGAACGTATTTTGGGTTCGCGGCGTTTTGATGTCATGTCTTTTGTAGAAGACGAGCTGATTTTGGCGGTGCCTTATGTGCCCCGCCATGAAGTATGTCCAGGTGGGGTGCCGGCTGTTCAGGCTGAACCGTCCACCTTGCAGGAAAAGCGTCCTTCGCCTTTTTCGGTGTTGGCGCAATTGAAGCAAAATCGTTAATTTTTAAAAACCAACCTGCGAGGGTTCTTTTGCAGTCTCTCGCTCTCAGGAGTCATCATGGCCGTTCAGCAAAACAAAAAGAGTCCGTCGAAGCGCGGCATGCATCGTTCGCACGATTTTCTGACGACACCGTCTACGGCTATCGAGCCTACAACCGGTGAGTTGCACCTGCGTCACCACATCAGCCCTAACGGCGTTTATCGTGGTCGCAAAGTCATCAAAACCAAAAACGACGAATAATCAGGTTTTGCTTGCGATCTTTTCAAGATTGCGAACTTAATGTCGATTCCAAGTATCAGAATCGCCGTCGATTGCATGGGCGGAGATGTCGGTTTGCCGGTAACGGTTACCGCTGCGCATCAATTCGCCCGGCGTTATCCCGACACCCGCTTCCTTCTCGCGGGTGATCCCGCTGCGATTGAAGCTCAGCTTGCGCAACTGGGTGGTGCTCGGTCTGACTGGTACCAAATCTTGCCCGCCTCCGAGGTCGTTCTTATGGATGACCCCGTCGAGGTGGCTTTGCGTCGCAAAAAAGATTCATCCATGCGAGTGGCTGCGCAGGCTGTCAAAGATGGTCTGGCCGATGCCTGCATCTCCGCAGGCAATACGGGCGCCTGGATGGCCGTTTCCCGTTATGTCCTGAAAACCCTTGATGGTATTGATCGACCGGCCATTGCGACCTCAATACCTAATCAGAAGGGTGGCGCCACGACTGTGCTTGATCTGGGCGCCAACGTCGACTGCACGGCACAGCATCTTTTGCAGTTCGCCATCATGGGTTCGGCACTGGTCAGCGCACTTGAGGGTCGCGCACGTCCTACCGTTGGTCTGCTCAATATTGGCGAAGAAGTCATCAAGGGCAACGAAGTTGTCAAGCAAGCTGCGGAGCTTTTGCGTCACAGTGGTTT
>CAYTSJ010000139.1:0-6029 GCA_964440385.1 uncultured Pusillimonas sp.
ATTTCGACGGGATCTTTAAGCCAGGTGCGGCCCAATTTACGAATCTCGTTGCTGAACGTTGCCGAAAACAGCAAGGTTTGACGACTTTGAGGCAACAACCGAACGATACGATCGAGATCTGGCAAAAAGCCCATGTCGAGCATGCGATCGGCTTCATCAAGGACCAGAATGCCGACTTGGGCAAGACTGATATTTTTTTGCTCAATGTGATCAAGCAAACGGCCCGGCGTCGCAATGACAACTTCGCACCCACGTCTTAGTGCATCGCGCTGGGGGCCAATATCTACACCCCCGAACACAACCGCTGATCGTAGCGGTATGGACTCGCTGTATTTGGATACGTTTTCAGCCACCTGGTCGGCGAGCTCGCGCGTTGGCGTCAGGATCAATGCGCGAACAGGATGGCGCGCCGGCGAGGCACTGGTATTCGCCAGCGGCATGAGTCTTTGCAAGATGGGCAGAGTGAAAGCCGCTGTCTTGCCTGTACCGGTCTGGGCTGCCCCCATGACGTCGCGACCTTGAATAACAACAGGTATGGCCTGAGCCTGAATCGGCGTAGGTACGGTGTACCCGGTAGCGGCGATAGCTTGCAAAATACCTGGATGCAAGCCCAAGTCTGAGAACGTAATTTGTGGAGTATCGGGAGAGAGAGTGTCTGTCATTGAGTACAGTTGCGCCTGGGCGGGAACACCCCGCCAGACTTTGATAACGCAAGAATTTTAACGCACATGGGTCTGCTACCCTAGACAGAAATGCATACCCACGCCGTGAAGTGTCGTTAAATATCCACGACTTAGCCAAACATCAAAATATTTGAGTCTTCAAATAAATATCCGCAGCATCCAGAAAGCACCCATGCCGGACAAAATAACCGCAATCGTGCTGCGTGTTCGAACAAAAACCAACACAGCAAACAGTGCTGCCAACAAACGGACATCGAAGAAGGCACGCCCCCCCGAGGCCCAGGGTAAAAGCTCGGGAACAATGATGGCGATCAAGGCTGCCGGGGGGGCATAGCGCAAAGCCCTGCGCACATTTTCAGTCAGGGGCACACGGTTGCCCACGACAAAATAACCTGCACGGGTTATCGCACTGCACAAGGTCATCAGACCGATAACGGCCAAAATATACGCGTCAGAACCGGGTTCAAACATGACGCCCTCTGGACAATTGAAATTTTTCGGCGCTGACACCGGCCACGATACCTCCGATGACAGCGACGACCAGACCCAGGCGCAACGGCAGGGGCTGCCCCAGCCAGGCCAGACAGCCGGCAACAACAATCGAAACCGCCATGGGCATATTTTTGACCAAAGGAATCGTGATAGCCAGCAAGGCCAGGGTCGCAGCAAACTCGAGCTCCCAGCCTGACGGGACAACCCCCCCCATGAAAATCCCCGCCAGGGTGGCGACCTGCCAGAAAATCCAGCCGGGGATGATCAACCCCAGATAAAACCACTTTTGGTGAGGCGTGCCGCGTTTCCTGGCATCGGCAAATTTAGACATGAACAATACAAACCCCATGTCGCTCAACAAAAACCCAAGCCCAAACCGGGAGAGCCAGGGATACCGGCTGAAAAAAGGCTGAACTGCCGCACCGAAAATAATGAAACGGATGTTCACAACACAAGCCGCAGCAAAAATCAGCCACAGGGGCGCCCCGGCCATAATCAGTGGCAAGGCTGTCAGCTGGGCCGAGCCGGCATAGACCAGTAAAGACATCAGGCTGGCCATGAACTCTGACAGGCCCGCCTTGACCATGGCAATGCCTGTGACAAAACCCCACAGGCTGGTGGCCACCAGGGTGGGTAGCAATTGCTTGAAGCCTGCACGGAAGCTTTTGATGGCCCGCGCTCTGGACAGCGCTTTAGCCCGCTGCGAAGACACCTTCGTCAAAATGGCATTCCTGTCAAAATGGCACTCCTGCTAAATAGGCCTTGGCTCAGGGTTAACCCCGTATGTTAAACGAACACAGGCAGCATGACGAGATTCATGATGCTGTCATTGCCAGTTGGTACAATCTGAATAACAAATTTCAACCAGGACACACCATGAGCAGTGCTGACACTTCTGCAAAACCACACGCCGACGTCATTATGGTGGGCGCCAGCGATTTGCCGGTTTATTGTCCAGGGCCCAATGCCCCCCTGTGGTCGATGCATCCCCGGGTTTACATCGACGTTGCCCACACCGGTAAAGGCATCTGTCCTTATTGCGGGGCAAACTACCAACTCAAACCGGGCGAGCACGTACATAGTCACTGACCCTGTATCGTGGCTGCATCACTTGACCTGACGCCTTGCCCGTCGCCTGTATGGTTGCCAGGCGGTCACGCCCAGACCATTTGGGGGGCCACGGCTGCACGTTTTCATCGCATTACCTTTGTGCGCGAACGCGTCGATACGCCCGATGGTGACTTCATTGATTTTGACTGGACCGGGCCAGGGCTTTACGCTGAAAAAACGGCCGCAAACCAGCGTGTACAGCGTGACCCTACCCTTTCGCATACCGCCGCCTGGCGATGGGCCGAGCGCCCCGACTGGCACGCCTTGCAGCTGCTTGAACAGACACCGGCGCTTTTATTGCTCCACGGGCTTGAGGGCAGCTCTGAGAGCCATTACTCGCAGGCCGTGGCACAGTATTTCAGGGCACGGGGCTGGGTTGTGGTGATAGGGCACTTTCGCAGCTGTTCGGGCTTTCCAAACCGTATGGCCAGGGCGTACTTTTCGGGAGATACCGAAGATGTCGACTTCATGCTGGATACCGTCAGGGCCCGTATACCCAATGCGCGCTGGCATGCCATGGGCGTGTCACTGGGCGGCAACGCCCTGCTGAAATTTCTGGCCGAAAACCCGCTCTCCAGTCAGTGGCTATCTTCCGCCGCGGCGGTTTCTGTTCCCATGGACCTGGTCGCCGCTGGCAACACCCTGTCGACCACCCTGGCCGGAAAATTTATTTATTCGCCCTACTTCCTGAGGTCCATGACCCGCAAGATTGCCGACAAGGCCAGCCGTTTTCCGGCCAACATCGACGTCATTCGCCTCAGCCACGTTCGCACATTGCGCGATTTTGACGACCTCTATACAGCCCCCATGCATGGGTACAAAAACGCTCTCGATTACTGGACCCGGGCATCGTCGAAACCCTTGCTGGGCCAGCTGCAAACGCCAACCCTGATCCTGAATGCGCGCAATGATCCGTTTGTGCCCGAGGCGTCGCTGCCGGGGCCGAATGACTGCTCTGATCAGGTGTTGTTGCATCAACCTGCCGAAGGCGGGCATGTCGGTTTTGTGAATGGCCGCTTTCCCGGCCATGTCAGCTGGCTGCCCATGCGCCTCTCGCGCTTCTTCGAGCGCGCAACCTAAAGTATGAAGCCTGTACGCTGTCGGTCCATCGTGATGCAATGGCTGTTGCTCATTGCCATTGTGCTGCAGGGTCTGGGGCCCGCATTCGCAGCCTTGACTCCTCACGTCGATACCGGCCGTTTACAGGTTGTGGTGTGTACATCGGCCGGTATGGTCATCATGGACTTGCCTGCCGACGGGCAAGACTCCGACAATTTCCGTATCCATGAAACCGGTGACTGCCTGCTTTGTGGCGCACCAGCCCTGCCACCCATCGCCGGGTTGCCCGCTGTTGCCCCCGTCAGTATCGATGCCCTCCCGGCACCGTTCGTTTATCAAAGCCCGCCTCATGTCCGCCTGACGGACTCCTGGGTTTGGCCGCCAGGTCAAAGCCCACCCTCATTGCTGCGTATCACCTAGTGTTCCCGTGACCTGATCAGGTCAGCCCAACGCGCCCCTTGACGTGCAGGCATCGGCTTGCCGGCAAGCAGGTCGCGTCTCGCCGCACAGGCAGCGACTCCGATTGATCACGGCCCCTTATTAATTCAAGCAATGAAATTCAAATGAATCAAAAGATTTTTCGGGTAGCCGGCCTGCCCGCTGCCCTGCTGTTCGCATTTGCGCCAGCGCTATCTGCTCAGGAAGTTACCACCTTCGAACCCGTCGTTGTCACCGCCCCGACGACCGAGGCCCCGCTGACGATCGTCACCGACCCTAAAGCACCCCGTCAACCTGTGCCTGCGCATGACGGTGCAGATTTTCTGAAAAGCATTCCGGGCTTTTCTGTCATACGCAAAGGGGGCACCGATGGTGACCCGGTTCTGCGCGGATTCTCGGGTTCACGCTTGGGCATTCTGCTCGACGGACAGGAGATCTATGGAGGCTGCGGCGCACGAATGGACCCGCCCACAGCCTATGTCTACCCGGAATCCTACGACCGTGTCACCGTGCTCAAGGGTCCCCAAAGCGTGCGCTATGGCGCAGGGCAGTCTGCCGGTGTTGTGCTGTTTGAACGTGATTTCAAACGGATGGAAACCTTCGGGATCAAGGGCAATGCCAGCTTGACCGGGGGTAGTTTCGGTCGCAACGACCAGATGGTGGACACCACAGCAGGGGGGCCCATGGGTTACGTTCGCGCCGGCGGCACTCGCGCCCAGGCACATGACTACAAAGACGGCGACGGCAACAAGGTGCACTCGGAATACCTGCGCTGGAGCAGCCATGCGGCGGTCGGTCTGACCCCCGACGACAAGACACGCATTGAACTGTCCGGCAATCTGAGTGATGGCCGTGCCGCCTACGCAGACCGCGCCATGGATGGCATCAAATTCAAACGCGAAAACCTGTCATTGCTGTTTGAACGCAAGCGTATGGGGGGGCTGGTGGATGAAGTCGAGGGTCGCATTTATTACAACTACGTCGACCACGTCATGGACAATTACAGTCTGCGTGACGTCGCTCCTGGCTCGAAATTCATGGCCAGCAACCCGGACCGGAAAACCACAGGCGGAAGACTCTCAACAACACTGCGACCGAACGAAAGCTGGGATATTGTCCTTGGCGCAGACACACGGGAAGACATCCACACCTTGCGGGGCAGCGGCATGCAAAACAGCAGTGATGCCGCCAACGCCGCGTACCGGGCAGCCGCCCGAACCGAAGACATGCGATTCACCCAACAAGGGGTATTCGGCGAAAGTACCTGGCACTTTACCGACAGCAACCGGTTGACAGGGGGGGTGCGGGTTGACTGGCACGAAGCCCGTGACAAGCGGGCACCTGCGCTGTCCTCCACATCGGGAAGCGTCGACAAAAGAACCCTGACCAGTGGCTTTATGCGCTTCGAGCAGGATTTCGCTCCGGGAAGTACGTGGTTTGCAGGTTTGGGCCACTCGGCACGATTCCCGGATTACTGGGAAAGGACACAATACGGTTCCGGTAACGAAAACAGCGCCTTCCTGACGACCCGACCTGAAAAAACAACGCAACTTGATCTGGGAGCAAGCTGGCGTTATGGCCCTCTGGACCTTTCTGCGTCAGCTTTTTACGGTCAAGTCGAGGACTATATCCTGATCAACTGGGATAACACTCCAAAAGCCAAAACACGAAATTTAGATGCCCGCGTCATGGGGGGCGAACTGGATGCCAAATGGCAATTCAATTCGTCATGGCAAGGTGTTGCAAGCCTGTCTTACGTTTTTGGCCAGAACCGGACCGACTCAAAACCTCTGGCACAGCAGCCCCCCCTCGAGTTACGCCTGGGCTTGAATTACGTCCAGGGGCCATGGTCTGCCGGCGCACTTTGGCGCGTGGTGGCAGCCCAGCATCGTTACGATGTGGGGTCAGGTGGCATTGTGAACAATGGCAAAGACCTCGGCCCAAGCGGCGGGTTTGGGGTGTTGTCGCTGAACGCTGGCTGGCGCCCCAACAAAACAGTGTTACTCACAGCAGGGGTCGACAACGTGTTCAACAAGACCTATTCCGAACACTTATCAAAATCCGGGGCCAGCATACCGGGAAATGTCGACTTTCTGAATCGCCGCCTGAACGAGCCTGGCAGGGTCTTCTGGCTGAAAGCACAAGTGACTTTTGAATGACCTGACATCTATGGTGAATACACCCTGCAAGTCCGTCGGGTGTATTCACCTGAACTGCTGTAACAATGCGCTGTTCTGACGAACCCGC
>CAYTSJ010000140.1:0-6017 GCA_964440385.1 uncultured Pusillimonas sp.
GCTTTCCTGTGGTTCAACACCTACCCGGCCCAGGTTTTTATGGGCGATGTCGGTGCACTGGCTTTAGGCGGGGCACTGGGCACAATTGCTGTCATTGTGCGTCAGGAAATTGTCCTGTTCATTATGGGTGGTGTTTTTGTGGCTGAAACATTGTCGGTCATGATTCAAGTGACCTATTTCAAGTACACCAAAAGACGCTATGGGGAAGGGCGACGAATATTCAGGATGGCGCCTTTGCATCACCATTTTGAAGTGGGTGGCTGGAAAGAAACCCAGGTTGTGGTGCGATTCTGGATCATCAGCATGATGTTGGTGCTGACGGGTTTGGCAACACTCAAATTGCGTTGATCAATCCATGGCTCAATTTGCTTTCCCCTCGATTATCACTGACCGCCTGATCCTGGTGTTGGGTTTGGGCGAAACCGGTTTGGCGGCAGCGCGCTGGTGTGCTCATCACAGGGCGTCATTGCGCATTGTGGACACGCGCGTCCACCCCGGCGGTATTGATGATTTCAAGGCCGAATTCCCGTCGGCGCAGGTCGACTATCGGTTGGGGGAAACCCGCTTTGAACCAGCGTTGCTGGAAGAAGTGGGGCAGATTGTGCTTAGCCCCGGGCTGTCACCGCATGAAGAGCCGATCAAGGGTTTTTTGAAGTGCGCAACCGAAGCCGGCATTGAAGTCATTGGCGAAATCGAATTGTTTGCCCGTGCGCTAAACGATATGTCTGCCCAAGGTTATGCGCCCAAATTACTGGCTGTCACCGGAACCAACGGCAAAACTACAGTCACGTCCATGACACGTCATCTGCTGGTGAATTCTGGTGTGTCAGCTGTGGCCGCCGGTAATATCAGCCCTGCCGCGTTGTCTGCGCTGTCGGCAGCCCTTGAAAAAGATCAGCTACCTGAAGCCTGGGTGCTTGAGCTGTCGAGTTTTCAGCTTGAAAGCACATCGTCTTTGAAGCCGGACGCTGCCGTTGTTTTGAATGTAACGCAAGATCACCTCGACTGGCATGGCAGCATGGAAAGCTATGCAGCGGCAAAATCACGGCTGCTTCAAATGGCACGCATAGCCTTGGTCAACCGGGATGACTCTAGCGTCGTGGCCATGGTGTCTGGCCTGGCTGATCTGTCAGTTCGCAGTTTTGGGCGTGGAGCCCCCGAGTTGGCGGGTGATCTTGGTCTGGCCTCTGAAAACGGGGTTAACTGGCTTTCGGTCAGCGAACCTCTGGATTTTGATCCTCCGTCCTCTGCAGTGCGTCGCAAGAACGTCCAAACGCCGGAACGCCCTGAGGGACGTTTGAATCGACTGATGCCGGTAGAGGCTCTGAAAATTCGTGGCACGCATAACGCCCTGAATGCGTTGGCCGCGCTTGGATTAGCGCGAGTTCTGGGTCTGGGTTGGGCAAATCTGCTGCACGCTTTACGTGATTACGGTGGCGAACCTAACCGCACCGAATTTGTCCGTTCTATTGCCGGTGTTGATTTCATCAATGACAGCAAAGGAACGAACGTGGGCGCCACCATGGCCGCCCTTGAGGGTTTAGGTCAGACGGTTGTACTGATTGCGGGGGGGCTGGGTAAAGGGCAGGACTTTTCTGTTTTGGCACCCGTAGTGAATACCTATGCTTCAGGCGTAGTTCTTATTGGTCAGGATGCAGGACTGTTGCAGCAGGCTTTGGCTTCGACCAGCGCCCGGCTTGAACGAGCAGACACTATGGCTGACGCTGTACGCAAGGCGATGCAATTGGCCACCCCCGGGCAGGCTGTGCTGTTATCACCGGCGTGCGCGAGTATGGATATGTTCAGGAATTACGCCCATCGCGCACAGGCCTTTATTGAAGCGGTTAACGAACTGGCGCTTGATTACGGAGAAGTGGCATGAGTCTGCTCTCTGGTTTGTCTACCGGTATCAACAGCGTCAGACCTGGGCGTACCAGCATGCCAAGTTTTGACATCAGCGTGCTTGCCGTTACTTTGGCCTTGTTGATGTTCGGTTTGTTGATGGTGTACTCGGCGTCTATCGCATTGGCCGATGGCCCTCGTTATGCCAGCTACGGGCGCTATTACTTTGTACTGCGCCATGGCGTGTTTTTTGCTGTCGGCTTGGTGTTTGCTTTTGCCGCCTTCAGTGTACCCATGAGTGTTTGGGAAAGGCTCGCGATTCCCCTGTTTCTTGCGTGTCTTGTGTTATTGGCGCTTGTGCTGGTACCTGGCATTGGCCGAGAGGTGAATGGTGCCCGTCGCTGGTTGCCACTGGGCCCAGTCAATTTTCAGCCTTCTGAACTCATGAAAGTGGCGATTTGCCTGTTTGCTGCGTCCTACACTGTCAGAAAACAGGCCCATATGCGTAATTTCTGGCGTGGCTTTACGCCGATGGCCGCTGCGCTGGGGATTGTCGGCATGTTGTTGTTGCTTGAGCCGGATCTGGGGGCGTTCATTGTCATTGTTGCCATCGCTGTCGGCCTGTTGTTTTTGGGTGGGCTGGATGGGCGCTGGTTCTCTGCACTGCTAGGTACATTGGTGAGTCTGTTTGTCTCGCTGATCTGGTTTGCACCTTGGCGGCGCGAGCGTATTTTTGCCTACCTCGATCCATGGAACCCGGACAACATGTATGGCAGTGCCTATCAGCTGTCACACTCGCTGATTGCTTTGGGCCGAGGGGAATGGTTCGGCGTGGGTTTGGGGTCCAGCGTTGAAAAACTGCATTATTTGCCTGAAGCGCATACTGATTTCATTGTTGCCGTCATTGGTGAAGAGCTGGGTTTCATCGGTGTGCTGGGCCTTATTTTCGCCTTTGCCTACCTCATCTGGCGCGCCTTTGATATCGGTCGTCAGGCGATTGCCATGGAACGTGTGTTCAATGGTTTGGTTTCCCAAGGCGTTGGTCTCTGGTTTGGTATCCAGGCGTTCATTAATATGGGTGTTTGTTTGGGTCTGTTGCCGACGAAAGGGCTCACATTGCCTTTGGTCAGTTACGGCGGCTCAGGCATTGTCATGAACATGATCGCTGTTGCGCTTCTGTTGCGTGTCGATTACGAAAATCGCAATCTGATGCGGGGTAAGCGCACATGAACCGGACATTGATGATCATGGCGGGCGGTACGGGCGGGCACATCATGCCAGGTTTGGCTGTCGCCAAAGAAATGCAGTCACGCGGATGGGAGGTGGTCTGGCTGGGCCACCCTGATCGCATGGAAGGGCGACTTGTTCCGGCACAAGGGCTGCCGTTGGAGCCTCTGAATTTTTCAGGTTTGCGTGGCAAAGGGCCGCTAGCCCTGTTGGCCTTGCCTTTTCGACTGGTTGGGGCATGTCTGCAGGCCCGCAAGGCATTTCGACGTGCGCAGCCAGCCGTAGTGCTCGGAATGGGCGGCTATGTGGCCTTTCCCGGAGGCGTCATGGCGTTTATCTCAGGGGTGCCGCTGGTCATTCACGAGCAAAATGCAGTGGCCGGAACAGCAAATCGCTGGCTGGCCAAACTCGCGAAGAAAGTGCTGGTTGGCTTTCCGGGCGCTTTGCCGGGTGCCTTGATGGTAGGTAATCCGGTTCGCCCTGAGTTGACCCGGGTAGACGATGTACAAACGCGCTACGCCCAGCGTCAGGGGCCTTTGCGGCTGTTGGTGATTGGCGGAAGTCTGGGCGCGCACGTCTTGAATACTGTCGTTCCTCAGGCGCTGGCATTAATGCCGGCAGAGCAGCGACCTGTGGTTGTCCATCAGGCGGGCGAGCAGCATATTGATCGCGTCAAACAGGGTTATCGGGATGTGGGTGTTGAGGCGGAATGTCATGCCTTCATTCAGGACATGGCTCACGCCCTTGGTCATGCCGATATCCTGGTTTGCCGTGCGGGGGCCATGACGGTAGCCGAAGTCGCTGCGGTTGGCGTGGCTGCACTCTTTATTCCTTTACCGCATGCCATTGATGATCATCAAACGGCTAATGCGCGTTACCTGAGTGCATGTCAAGGAGGCTGGCAGCAACCACAAAACGAATTTACGCCGCAATGGCTTGCGGCGTGGTTGCAGGCGCGTTCAAGGGAAGAACTTGCCGATGTTGCACGTCACGCCCACGAGCATGCCAGCCTCAATTCGGCACAGGTGATTGCCGATGCGTGCGAACAGGCGACCAGGGAGGGCACATGAAACATAGAATTCAAAGTATCCATTTTGTAGGTATCGGCGGGTCCGGCATGAGCGGGATCGCAGAGGTGTTATTGAATCTGGGGTATGCAATCAGCGGTTCAGACCTTCAGGCCTCGGCAGTCACTCGTCGGCTTGAGCAGTTAGGTGCCAAGGTCACCATTGGTCATAGCGCTGAAAACATTAAAGGCGTTGGTGCCTTGGTCACTTCGACGGCCGTATCTGCTGACAACCCCGAAGTATTGGCTGCGCGCGCGGCCCACATTCCGGTTGTGCCCCGTGCCCTGATGCTGGCCGAGTTGATGCGGCTCAAACGCGGTATTGCTGTGGCAGGAACGCACGGCAAGACAACGACAACCAGTCTGGTGGCCAGTGTTTTGGCGGCGGGTGATCTTGATCCTACGTTCGTCATCGGGGGACGTTTAACATCGGCAGGTGCAAATGCACGATTGGGGCAGGGTGACTTCATTGTCGTTGAAGCCGACGAGTCTGATGCCTCATTCCTTAATCTGTTGCCCGTCATGGCCATCATCACCAATATCGATGTGGATCATATGGATACCTATGGCCATGACGTAGCCCGACTCAAAAGTGCATTTATCGAATTTACACATCGCTTGCCGTTTTACGGCAGTGCCATTGTGTGTGGCGATGACCCTTATGTGCGTGAGATTATTCCTTTCATCTCCCGTCCTGTCACAACCTATGGTTTTAATGAAGATGTGCTGGTAAGGGCCGTCAATGTGCGACCTGAGGGCACCTTGATGTGTTTTGATGTTCAGCGCCAGACGGCCGATGGTGCACTGCCTGCGTTGAGTGTGCGGCTGAACTTGCCGGGTCGCCATAATGTGTTGAACGCGCTGGCTGCAATTGCTGTTGCGACCGAGTTGGGTGTAGACGATGGCACGATTGCTGATGCCCTGAACGAGTTTCATGGCGTAGGTCGTCGCTTTACCCAGGTCGGTGATTTTCGGGTGCCTGCGTCTCGCGGAACAGGAACGTTCACCCTGATTGATGACTACGGTCATCACCCGGTTGAAATGTCTGCAACGCTGGCCGCTGCACGAGGCGCCTGGCCTGATCGTCGTATTGTGCTGGCATTTCAGCCGCACCGTTATACCCGCACCCGTGACTGTTTCGAAGATTTTGTCAAAGTATTGGGTTCGGCCGATGCGGTCTTGCTGACGGAAGTCTACTCCGCCGGTGAGGCACCGCTGGTTGCGGCTGATGGTCGGGCGCTGACCCGTGCTGTCAGGGTTGCCGGTAAGGTTGAGCCCCTGTTTGTTGAAAGTGTGGGCGATTTACCTCAGGCAATTCTGGATTTCGTTCAGGACGGAGATGTGGTTATTGTGATGGGTGCGGGTTCAATCAGCAAGGTTCCGGCCCGGGTGGGGGAGTTGGCATGAGTCGTTCGTACGGTCGCGTGGGGGTTTTATATGGCGGATCATCCGCCGAACGTGAGGTCTCGCTCATGTCGGGCAAAGGTGTGCATGACGCCTTGCGAAGTGCAGGGGTTGATGCCCATCTGTTTGATACGGGTGCCAATGATCTGCAAGCCTTGATCAGCGCGCGCTTTGACAGGGTTTTCATTGCCTTGCACGGCCGCTATGGTGAAGACGGTACTGTTCAAGGCTTGCTTGAGTTGCTTGGTATTCCCTACACCGGCAGTGGTGTTATGGCCTCCAGCCTTGCCATGAACAAGGTCATGACCAAGAAAGTCTGGTTGCATGAAGGTTTGCCCACACCGGCATTTGCAGTGGTTCGTCACGAGGCCGAGCTCTTGGAAGCAGCACGCCGAGTGGGTTACCCGCTCATGGTCAAGCCACCCCACGAGGGCTCAACCCTGGGTATTTCCAAGGCAAGCAACGATCAGGAGCTTCT
>CAYTSJ010000141.1:0-5994 GCA_964440385.1 uncultured Pusillimonas sp.
GGCAGTGCCGTCCTGCTGTCCACCGCCCACCGTCCTGCCGAACGCGGCAAAGTGCAGGGCCTGAACGACCAGTTCATGTTTTTGCTGGTGACCATCGCCTGCCTGGGCGCCGCATCCGCCCTGAAAAGTATGGGCTGGCAAAACCTCAACCTGTTGGCAGGGGCCTCCGTGCTGATCGCCATTGCTGCCCTGGTCAGGATGGTGCACCGTCAGCATCGCTTAAGTGAGGATGAAACAACCTATCTACTGAAGTCGCCCGCCAACGCCGCCCACCTGGCGAAATCTATTGCGCAGAACCGCCAGGCGAATCGAGCCTCCGAGCGTGGGAACAACGAGTGTTAGAAGGCTTCAGATTGCTCCCCACATAGACATCTATAAGTATCTTCCGAGCGGGATAGTTGAGCCACTATTCACAAAAAAGGCATCGCTTATTCGTTAAGTTTGATCAAGGGTTACGACTCAAAGTTCAGAGTCGAAAAATTTCTCGACTTGATCAGAATTCGTTTATAAACGAAAATAAGCATGTACAAAATAGAACACTACTTGACCCACTATGGGCAAAAAGACGTTTATCTGGGTTGGTTGGCGCAATTAGGCGACCAGCGCGCCAAAGTGGCAATCATCAGACGGGTCATCCGAATTGAAAACGGAAATTTTGGTGATCACCGGTACTGTCGTAATGGCGTTTGGGAACTACGCATAGATATTAGCCTTGGGTACAGGGTTTATTACGCGTTGTCAGGGCATCAGCTCGTATTACTGCTCGGCGGCGGCAACAAGCGGACGCAAGCTGCAGACATCGAACGTTCAGTGCTTTACTGGCAAGACTGGCAACGAAGGAGCGAAGTATGAAAAGTAGAGCGCATGACGAGGCAATGGTTGAGCTTTATCGCAATAACCCTTCACTTGCCATTGAAGTTGTCAACAGCATTCTCGAAGATGGTGATCAGGCAGAGCTTTTGACTGTACTAAGGCAATTGACGCAGGCTTTCGGTGGCGTGCAAGCCGTAGCAGAACAGGCGTGTTTGAATCCGACCCAGCTTTATCGAACGCTATCCCCGCGCGGGAATCCCGCACTAAGCAGTTTGACCGCCATCCTGCGAGCGATGGGCCTCAGGCTATCGGTACAACCATTGCCTTCGGCAGCACAAGTAGTAGATTGAAATCAACGCCTGATCAACGATCACTACCCTGTCAACGTGTCCCGTACCCACCGCCCCCCGGGGTTTTGATGATGACGCGGTCGCCCGCCTGCAGTTCGGCGCTGTCGGCGTGGGCCAGCGACACCACGGAGCCATCGCCCCGAATCACCTGACACTCGCCCGGGGCCCCCGGCTGGCCGCCCTGTGCGCCAAACGCCGGATACCGCCAGCCATTCGCCAGCAACGACAGCTTCATGGGCTCAAGAAAGCGTAATTCACGCACGCCCCCGTCGCCGCCATGCCAGCGCCCGGCACCGCCCGAACCCTGGCGGATCTCGTAGCGTTCAAGCCGCACCGGCAAACGGCACTCCAGCACCTCGGGGTCGGTCATGCGGGAATTGGTCATGTGGGTTTGCACCACCGAGGTGCCATGAAAACCCCCCGTCAAGTGACCCTGTTCATCAAAAACACCCCCCGCGCCCGAGCCCCCTGAAATGGTTTCGTAGTACTGGTGCCGCGCGTTGCCGAACGTCAGGTTATTCATGGTGGGCTGACTGCTGGCCATCACCCCCATCGCCCCGTACAAGGCATTGGTGACGCACATCGACGTTTCAACGTTACCCGCCACCACCGCCGCCGGGTAAGACGGGTTCAGCATACAGTTTTCAGGTACCACCAGCGTCAGAGGCCGCAAGCCCCCGGCATTGATCGGAATATCGTCCCGAATCATGGTGCGGAACACATACAACACCGCTGCCGTGGTCACTGCCCTGGGCGCATTGAAATTGTTCGGCAACTGCGCCGACGTCCCCGTGAAATCAATCACCGCGCTGTTCGTGGCACGATCCACCGTCAACTTCACGCAAATCTGCGCGCCATTGTCCAACGGCAAGGTGTACGCCCCGTCTTTCAGCCCCGCAATCGCCCGGCGCACCGACGCCTCGGCATTGTCTTGCACATGACGCATATAGGCATGCACCACGGCCAGGCCAAAACTGTCCACCATCTTCAACAGCTCTTCACGCCCCTTTTCATTGGCCGCAATCTGCGCCCGCAAGTCGGCCAGATTCTGATCGATATTACGGGCCGGATAGGGGCCACTGGCCAGCAACGCGCGCAGCTCGGCCTCACGCAGGCGACCGCCCTCAACCAGACGAAAATTCGTGATCAACACCCCTTCTTCGTCGATATGAGACGAATTGGCCGGCATCGACCCCGGCGTCAACCCGCCAATATCGGCATGATGGCCCCGCGACCCCACATAGAACAAAATATTACGCCCCGCCGCGTCAAACACCGGGGTCACCACCGTCACATCCGGCAAGTGCGTCCCGCCCGCATAGGGGTTGTTCAACACATAGACATCACCCGGCCGCAACTGGCCTTCATTCGCCTGCATGACCGCACGAATGCTCGCGCTCATGGACCCCAGGTGCACCGGAATATGCGGCGCATTCGCGACCAGGTCCCCGTTTGCGTCAAAAATTGCACACGAAAAATCAAGTCGCTCTTTGATGTTGACCGAATATGCCGTGTTCTGCAGCCGGTACCCCATCTGCTCGGCAATCGACATGAACAGATTATTGAAAATTTCCAGCATCACCGGGTCAACCCGGGTGCCAATGGCGAAACGGGCCGGACGAGGCACCACGCGTTCAAGCACCAGATCGCCACGTTCGGTGCGCCGCGCCTGCCAACCCGGATCCACCAGCGTCGTACCGTTGGCATCCGTGATCACTGCAGGGCCATTTAGCGTGGCACCGGCCTGCAAATCGTCAACCCGGTAAAGCGGGCACTCCTGCAACGCCCCGTCAACGAACATGGTGATGGTGTCGCAAGCGCGGGCCTTTTGCTGCGCACCTTCAAAGTCAACATCCAGTTTTTCGGCAGTCTGTGAAAGATGACCTGTTAGTCCGGCATCTCTGGCCTCAACACCGGCGCCAATCGCCTCGGCCACTGCCGATTCAATCACCATGCGCCGCTCGGGCATCAGAAACGAAAACCGCAACGCATAGGCTTTCTCAAAGGCCTGCTTCATCGCTGTGGTGGTATCGAGCCTCACCGGCAGCGCCGTATCCGTGCCTTCGTAGCGCAAATACAGCCTGCGTTCGACCTGAATACTGTCAGACGTAACCCCCTGCCCCAACAGCTCGTCACGCGCCGCAGCCGCCAAATCATTCAGCACCAATCGTGCTTCATCCTCGCCCTGCTCATCCCAGAGCTTTTCAACCGACCGCTCACGTATCGCATTCGCTTTCGCCAGGCCCATGCCATACGCCGACAACACCCCCGCAAACGGATGCACCAACACCCGCGACATCGCCAACGCATCGGCCACCTTGCAGGCATGCTGGCCGCCTGCACCGCCAAACGTCACCAGCGTGTAACGCGTCACGTCATAACCACGCTGGACCGAAATCTGCTTGATCGCATTCGCCATATTCGACACGGCAATGCTCAGAAACCCTTCTGCGAGCTGCTCGGGGGTGGTCTCCACCCCCGTCTGCGACGACACCTGCCGGGCCAGTGCCGCAAACTTTTCACGCACCACTTCCACATCGAGCGGCTCATCCGCAGCCGGACCAAACACCGACGGAAAATGCCGAGGCTGAAGCCGCCCCAGCATCACATTTGCATCCGTCACCGTCAAAGGCCCACCACGCCGATAGCACGCCGGCCCCGGATTTGCCCCAGCCGATTCAGGCCCCACCCGCAGGCGAACCCCGTCAAACTGCAATACCGAGCCGCCACCCGCCGCCACCGTATGAATACTCATCATCGGCGCACGCAGCCGCACCCCCGCCACCAGCGTATCAAAGGCCCGTTCATACTCGCCGGCATAGTGAGACACATCCGTCGACGTGCCCCCCATGTCAAACCCGATCACACGGTCAAAACCCGCTGTTTCAGAGATCCCGGCCATGCCCACAATCCCGCCGGCCGGCCCCGACAACACCGAATCTTTCCCCTGAAACGTGTGCGCATCCGTCAACCCGCCACTGGACTGCATGAACTGCAACCGCACCCCGGGCAACGCCGCTGCGACACGATCTACATAACGTCGCAATACCGGCGACAAATACGCATCGACCACCGTCGTATCCCCACGGGACACATACCGGATCAACGGCGACACTTCATGCGAGACCGACACCTGCGTGAAGCCCATCTTGCGGGCCAACGCCGCCACACGCTGCTCATGCACCGGATTCTTGTACCCATGCATCAGCACAATCGCCACTGCACGAACCCCTTGCCCGTAGGCCTGCGTCAGCAGCCCAACCACCTGCGCCTCATCCAGCGGCGTCACCACCCCACCGGCCGCATCCAGCCGTTCATCGACCTCAAACACCGACTCGTACAACAATTCCGGCAACACAATCTCGCGATCAAACAATCGCGGCCGGTTCTGATACGCAATCCGTAACGCATCACGAAACCCCCGAGTTACCAGCAGCGCCACCCGCTCACCCTTGCGCTCAAGCAGCGCATTCGTCGCCACCGTCGTGCCCATCTTTACCACCTCGATGCGCTCAACCGGCATCGCCTCACCGGGTGGAACCCCCAGAAACCGCCGAATCCCCTCAATCGCCGCATCGTCATACTGCTCGGGGTTCTCGGACAACAGCTTCGCCGTCAACAACCGCCCATCGGGGCGTCGAGCCACAATATCGGTAAACGTACCGCCCCGGTCAATCCAGAACTGCCAGCGGCCCTTGTCGGCCAGCGTCAAGCCCGGGGCACTCATATTGACAAGGCTGCACACGCAGCTTGATCGTACCGCCCTGACCCAGCAAGCAAACGCTTAGCCTGGGGCGAAAACGGATCTGCATAATGCAATTTTTCAAATAAACAAGTCTTCACGTCAGTCTCTTCATCACCCAAGGTCAAGCAAATTTCTGCCAACACCAAGCATCACACCCACCGGAAAGTACGGTATCGCTCAATGCTTCAGCACCTGATACACTTAATATTAATATTAATGTATTCATTAAAGGCGGAAAAATGAGCATCACTGCCCAAGACATCGTCCCGATCAGCGAAGCCCGTGCTCGCCTGACCGAACTCTCTGATGAAGTCGTCGCGGGCGCTGAAAAGCTGCTGACCAAGAACGGCACAGCCTACGTTGCCATCGTCGACGCCAAAAAACTTGATTACTACCACGCCCTCGAAAACGAATACGCCCACTTGGTCATGCTCAACGAAGCCGAAACCGGTCTGCGTGAAATCCTGTCCGGGCAACGCATCTCAAACGACACCTTGATAAAAGCCTTGTCTTAATGGCTTTACCCCTAAATGCCAAGGTAGAAGCCGCGCCAAATTTCCTGGCTAATCTCGACGCTGCCTACCGGTTTTTTTTGACCCAAGACCCAAGCACCGCAGATACACGACTAACCCGACTAAAAGCAGACCTGCGTGAGACCATCGCTATTCTGGCGTGGTCCCCGGCCAGTGGCCGCCCGGCACGATTCATGTCTGCCAAATCTGCACAAGCGGCGATAAAGACAACGATCGTTCACCAGCTTGCAGAACAGGCCGGGTTGCCCCACCTCAGAGAACATGTTGTCAGCCAGCACATCGTGCTTTACGCCCACTCTGACACAGAGGTTGTCCTTCTAGCCCTGAAACACCACCGGCAACTACGCTACACAATGCAAGCACCCCAAACCACTTGAGGCAGAGGCATTCAATCCCGCTCAAGATGCCCCGGCGCTGGCGTGGAAGAGATCCATACTCCAACGCTGGTGAGGTGGAAATACATACTCCGGCGCTGGCGGGGCGGGGGTGAGTGCCAGGGTTTGAGCCCGCCGCCTTGCGGGTCGTGGCCGAGGAGGCAAGGGCGCGGTGTCTG
>CAYTSJ010000142.1:0-5991 GCA_964440385.1 uncultured Pusillimonas sp.
GCCTGACATCAGCAATGAATGGGCGCCCGCTGCCGCAACCTCGAGTGCACGACGCGCCACCGCTTGACCGCGAACGTCTGAAAGGCAATGCACAGGCGCAGTTGAGCATTGCTGCTCGGCAGCCTGTGCCGTCGTCAGAGGCGTAACCCCGGACATGTGGGCCACGACGTCAGCCAACGTAGCCGCCGCAAAAACCTGCAGGCCAGGCACACTGGCAGCAACACCCGCACAGCTTGCCGGCAAGACCAGAGCAACACCCGGAGCGTCACGTGACACGGCCAAGGCGATGGCAAGTACCGCGTCTATCGTCACAATGGCACCCGTCAATGATAATTCGCCGGCGAAAACCAGCCTGGAAACGTCAGGTGCGGTTGACACGGGGGTACGACTGTCTGGCGTGCGGCAAGAAGAGGGATCGAACACAGGGCTGACACCCACCTGCCCGGACGCCAGCAAGATACCTAATGCAATGGGTAAATCAAAACGCCCCGAGGCCTTGGGGAGATCGGCAGGGGCAAGGTTAACCGTCACCCTTCCGGGTGGAAACTCGAAGCCACTGCTTAACAGCGCCGACCTGACGCGATCGCGACTTTCGCGAACACCGGCACCCGGTAAACCCACAATCGTGAAGGCGGGCAGCCCTGCACCAACATGGACTTCGACCCGCACCGGAATGGCCTCAAGGCCGAACAAGGCACGACTTGATACAACCGCCAACGACATAATTGCCCCCCACGCTTTAATTCACTACATGGCCAGATTCTCCTTGTCATTGAAAGGAGGCATGGCATTCACAATAGTGTGAACGTAACGTGATGAGCCAGGGCAACAAAGCGGATATAAACAACCGCCCGGGAAAACCTCAGTTTTTCGATGATTCCAGGTCTGCCAAGCGGGCTTCAAGTGCAGCAAGACGAACCAGTGCTTTTTCCAGCAGTGCCGCCTGGATATCAAACTCTTCGCGAGTGACCAGATCCAGTCGGGTAAAAGTCTGCGCCATCATGGCTTTGACATTGCGCTCGATATCGGCGGCGGGGCTTTTTTTAATCAATTCAGAAACATTTTTCTGAAACTCTTCAAACCAGTCGGTTCGATTCATCATGTCGGACTCCTGAAAACCATTGAATGCCATGAGTGTAAAGAAAAACGGGCACATCGTGCGCCCGTGACATCGACAACGAACCGGTCAAGCTCAGATCGAAGAAGACTTTGGCGCTTCAGCAGGCGTCTGTTTGGCAGGCTCTGTCACCCCGGTCGCACTTTCAGCTGCTTTTTCTTTCATTTCATTGGCTTTTTCAACCACAGCACCCGTCACCTCGGCGGCTTTCTCTATCGCTTTGCCCGTTATTTCAGAGGCCTTTTCAACCACGGGGGCGCTAACTTCAGTGGCTTTATCAACCGCTTTGCCGGTTAACTCTGCGGCTTTTCCGGCAGCTTCTCTGGCTTTCTCAATAGCACTCTGAATCGCATTGTCTGCATCAGCCGCCCCTTGCTTCAAGGCGGTTCCTGCTTTGGCAGCCGCATCAGCCGCCTGTTCTCGCACCTCGACAGCCTTTTGGGTTGCGGCTTCAGCAGCAACGTCAGTGACCACTTTTGCAGCGTCAGCCGCATTTTTCATCGCCTCACCTAACGCTGGCTTTGCAGCAGCAGGTTGCTCTGAGGAGGACACCGGTGTCGACGCTGTCGCCGCTGATGGGGCTGACCCGACTTCAGATACTGACGCAGATGACGGTGTGGCAGCCTTTGCAGGCGCAGCGGCATCGTCCCCTTTGGAACATGCAGCCAGCAGGGCTGACGATGCAGCAATAGCCAGGATGGCGAAGTGCTTGCGAGATGATTTCATAGGAATCCTTGCGATTAAGACCACGATCAAGTGACCATTCTATCTTCCAAAAACAAAATATTAACTTCCCCGATGCCTGACCTGAATACACATTGCAGGTTTTCCAACATCAATGTGAAAGTTGGCACAACAATTGCTTCAGTAGCACATGACCTCCCACTCAAAAGGAAGCACATCATGAAACTTGTTACTGCAATCATCAAACCGTTCAAGCTGGACGAAGTCAGGGAAGCCCTGGCAGAAATCGGCATTCAAGGGATGACGGTTACCGAAGTTAAAGGGTTTGGACGCCAGAAAGGTCACACCGAACTTTACCGTGGCGCTGAATACACCGTGGATTTCCTGCCCAAACTACGCATCGAGCTCGCGGTGACTGACAATCAGCTTGAACTGGCCATCGAAAGTTTATGCGCGGCTGCCCATACCGGAAAAATCGGTGACGGGAAAATTTTTGTCACCGCACTTGAACAAGTTATTCGTATCCGCACCGGTGAAGACGGCGACGCCGCTATTTAGGAGTAATGAACATGAACACTACTGATTTTGTCTGGGTCAGCGTCTCGACACTGCTGGTGCTTATGATGGTTGTTCCGGCACTGGCCCTGTTTTACGGCGGACTGGTCCGTTCCAAAAACGTGCTATCCGTACTCGCGCAGGTCATGACCACGTTTTGCCTTGCAATTGTCATCTGGTTTATTTATGGCTATTCATTGGCGTTTACAGAAGGCAACGCATTTTTCGGTGGTTTAAGCCGTCTGTTTTTCAGTGGCATGGCCAATCTGGAGACCGGTGAATACGCCTTGTCGGGGACGATTCCGGAATTGAGTTTCGCCGCTTTCCAGGCCACATTTGCCGGCATTACCTGCGCGCTGATTGTGGGAGGACTGGCTGAACGCGTCAAGTTCCCGGCGCTTATCATTTTCACAATTCTGTGGGTCACGCTGGCGTATGTGCCAATCGCGCACATGGTCTGGGGGCCTGGCGGCTGGCTGCTGGAAAAAGGTGCACTGGATTTCGCCGGCGGTACCGTGGTGCATATCAATGCCGGTGTTGCGGGCCTGGTGGGCGCCTGGTATTTGGGTCCTCGACTCGGGTACGGCCGTGAAGCCATGCCCCCCCACAGCTTGCCCATGACCATGATCGGCGGCGCCTTGCTCTGGGTTGGCTGGTTTGGCTTCAACGCGGGGTCCGCATTAGGCGCCAATACAACCGCGGCACTTGCATTTTTCAACACCTTGATTGCTACGGCGGGCGGGGTTCTGGCATGGTTGTTCACCGAATGGATGCTCAAGGGCAAGCCCTCGCTGTTGGGTTCAGTGTCGGGGGCGGTTGCAGGACTCGTCGGCATTACCCCTGCCGCCGGGCTTGTCGGTCCCGTTGGCGCCCTGATCATCGGCGTTATCACAGGGGCGGTCTGCGTATGGGGTGTCAATGGGCTAAAACGCAAACTCCGTGCCGATGACACGCTGGACGTATTCGGCATCCATGCTGTAGGAGGTATCGTGGGCGCAGTCTTGACCGGCATTTTCAATGCCAAAGTCCTCGGCGGGCCGGGGCTCGACTCAACCAGCGCCATCCTGCCCCAGCTGTGGGTACAGGTCGAAGGCATTCTGGTCACCTTCGTCTGGACAGGGCTCGTAGCATGGAGCGCTTATTTTGTGGCCGATAAATTATGCGGCTTGCGTGTCAGCCCCGAAGCTGAACGGGAAGGACTGGATATCAGCACACACGGTGAATCAGCTTACACCCGATAACACAACAAGACCGAGCCTTATTTCGGACGTCACCCTGCAAAAAGGCCCGTTGGAATAATTCGGCGGGCCTTTATATAAAACCATCTTTTCCGAGAAAAGACCCGGAGAATTCAGCCGGCAGCCAGCGCCGACAAATCAATCCGCTCTGCCCGGTTGAGTGCAGAAGCCACCTTGACGCGCAACGCGTTGGTGTGCGATTGGCGTACTTCTTTTTTGATGTCCAGCAACTGCTGAGGGTGCATCGAGAATTCTTTAAGCCCCAAGCCCAACAACATACGGGTCACTTGAGAGTCACCCGCCATTTCGCCACACACAGCCACGGACTTGCCAGCGCGATCGGCAGCGTTGATGGTATGTGCAATGAGACGCAACACAGCCGGGTGCATGGGGTCGTATAAATCGGCCACCGCATTATCGGCACGGTCGATGGCCAATGTGTACTGAATCAGGTCATTCGTACCAATAGACAGGAAATCAAGCTGCTCAACGAAGGGCTCGATGGCAATGGCAATGGCCGGAATCTCAACCATAGCCCCGACCTCGACCTGCTTGCAGTAGGACTGCCCCCGGGCATCAAGCTCGGTGCGCGCTTGTTCAAGTGCGCGTTTGACCGCATGAACCTCGTGCATATGAGAAATCATGGGCACAAGAATACGAACCCGACCATGGGCTGAGGCACGTAGCAAGGCACGCAGTTGAGTCAGGAAAAGATCCGGGTTGGCCAGACAATAACGAATAGCACGTAAGCCCAACGCCGGGTTGGTCGCTACGGTCATTTCACCATCGAGGTTTTTATCCGAGCCAATATCCAGCGTACGAATCGTGACCGGCCGACCCTGCATGGTTTTAACCACCCTGGCATAGGCTTCGTACTGCTCTTCCTCATCGGGCAAGTCAGCTCGCCCCATGAACAGGAATTCACTCCGGAACAAACCAATGCCATCAGCACCGGCTGCCAAGGCCTGCTCGGCCTCTTCGGGCAATTCAATGTTGGCTTCGAGCATGATGCGCACACCATCAAGGGTGACAGCATCAGCATCGCGCAACAAGGCCAAAGCCGCGCGATCATCGGCGTAAGCTTCCTGACGGCGACGGTATTGCTCAAGCACAAAGGTCGGCGGGTTAACCAGAACGGCACCAGTCATGCCGTCAACGATCAACAAGTCACCATCGTGAACCAGTGAACGCACATTACCCATGCCCACAACCGCAGGCACGTTCATGCTGCGCGCCACAATGGCCGTATGGGATGTCGGCCCGCCAAGATCGGTCAAAAACGCACCAAAGTGGGCACCCCGTAGCCGTAACATATCGGCCGGGGAGATATCCCTCGCCACCACAATCAGTTCACCGGCCTGCGCGGATTCAAAATCGGGCAAGGTCACCGGGCGACCCGACAACACCCGCAACACACGCTCGATAACCTGCCTGATGTCGGCACCACGCTCGCGCATGTACTCATCTTCAATGGCTGCAAACTGCTCAGCCAGAATCTGACCTTGCGTAGTCAAGGCCCATTCAGCGTTATACAAACGCTCAGAGATAAGCGCACAGGCTTGATCAGACAACATACGATCGGCCATCAGCATGCAATGTACCGTCAGTAATGGCCCCATCTCACGGGGTGCATCTTCGGGCAGATGGTCAATCATGTGCTGAAGCTCGGCCTGAGCCTGAACCAGCGCATCTTTCAGGCGTTGGCACTCAGAGTCAACATCTTCCGGCTGAATGCGATAGTGGACCACTTCAAGGGCTGCTGCACCCATAACAACAGCACGCCCGATAGCGTAACCACGCACCACAGCCTGCCCTCGCAGGCAAAGCATACTGCTGGAGAGCTCGGAAACCGACGATACCGGGAGACTCATTATCGGGTCGACCTTATTCGCCTTCGCCAAATTTGTTGTCGAACAACGCCTTGATATCGGCCAGTGCGGTATCGGCATCAGCCCCTTCAGCGTCAAGGGTGACGGTAACCCCTAAACCAGCCGCCAGCATCATGACACCCATGATACTTTTGGCGTTAACACGCTGCGTACCACGAGCAATGAAAATTTCAGTTTGTGAAAACCGCGAAGCCAGTTGAGTCAATTTGGCGGCAGCGCGAGCATGCAAACCGAGCTTGTTGCTGATGACGATATCAAGAGACGGCATAGTATTTTTTCTGATTTGATGAGCCAAGGTTCACAATACCGCGAACCTTCATGCTAAATATTAAGACGGGTCACCCGCGCACTCAATACCTCGGGACGCAGCCGCACGGACCTCACACAAATACTCGGGAAAATCATGCTGTGAAGCGGTAAGCGCCTTAAGCAACATACTCAGGTTGGCCCCTGTCAAAATCTCGACTTCAAACCCGCCAGAGCGAGCCTGCTGAGCGGCCTTGCGCGC
>CAYTSJ010000143.1:0-5925 GCA_964440385.1 uncultured Pusillimonas sp.
CGCCGGCGCTTTTGGCCTCATGTTAATGATTGAAAAAAATAAAAACAATAGCCTTGGGGTAGCCTTGCTGCTGGCTTTCACGTTCTTCATGGGCATCATGCTGTCGCGCCTGATTGGCTTTGTACTGGGCATGGGCAACGGCGCACAGTTAATCATGCTGGCCTTTGGCGGTACGGCCGCGGTCTTTGGCGCCATGGCTAGTGTGGCAAGCACCTCTAAACGCGATTTTTCACACTTGCAAAAGTTCTTGTTTATTGGTGTTGTCATGCTGCTGGTGGCCTCTGTTGCCAACATCTTCCTGCAAATCCCTGCACTGGTACTGACCATTTCTGTCATGGCTATCGGGCTGTTCTCGGTATTTTTGCTGGTTGACTTGCAACGCATTGTTCGGGGTGGCGAAACCAACTATATCTCGGCAACCTTGGCGGTTTACCTTGATGTGTACAACATCTTTTCAAATCTGTTGATGTTGCTGGGCATTGTGGGCGGCGACCGCGAGTAACCGGTTTAACCTGAACAACCGTTCCTTCCTGAGTATTTCTTCCAGCGGTCCGGCCTCCCGGCCGACCGCATGGAAATCATCCGAAATCTTCATTAAAGCCCCGCCCACAGCGTGCTGATCATGCTGCCAGCACCTGACCAACAATTCATCAGGGTCAAGCAAGACCAGGCCCAGGCTACGTAATTCCGAGCGGTTAAAGTCTTTAATATTTCGTGTCACCACGGCCACTTCAACAGACGGCGATGACGACTTTTTACGTGCTGCCCTTCCAGCCGCTACCACATGCCAGTCTTTAGGGTCACTTCGCTTTAAACCCGCTTTATAGACAGAAATGTCGCCTTGATCAGCATCTGGATAATCATTTTGAAGTTGCGCCCACTGCCTAGCGATTTCATCAGGGTCAACCTCCCAAATACGCGCGGCATTACGGCACCACTCATCACCAATCACAGGACTCCAGGCGGGTCGAAACAACCCTTGGTCGACCAGGCGCAGCAGCACCCGGCGAACCACATTGGAAATCAACACACAGGTATCAAGCACCGCCACGGCCGGCACGGGTTTGATCAAACCTTGAACGGGTTGTGTCATAAGCGCTGCAAAGCGATAAGAACCTGACGGGTACGCAAGGGGCGGCCGGCCAGCAATTCATCCAGGCGTTCGCGCAAGCTGCGTCGTAACTCAGGTTCGGTGGCAGGGTCATTAAATTCGGGATAGGGCTCGTCGAGACCGTATCCGGTCTCTTGCAACAAGATCCACTCGAACCGGCGTAGCGCTGCAGCAGCACCGCCGCCCGCGGCTAACTGGACAAGCGCAGCATCATAGGCCTCATACAACCGGGGATGGGCATCCTCACGAGGTAGTAGACGCAAAATCAATTCATTGAGGTACCAGGCTGACATCAACGCCTTGCCGGCCAATGGTCGCACCCCGATAGACTCCGCACGGGTCAGCGTTTTAACCTCACCAGACCCGGTCCACGACAAGATCAGGGGTTGAAAGCCATTGAGGACTGGCCTTAAAACAGAATAAGGGCGCTTTGCCCCCTTTGCTACCAGGGCCAGTTGCCCGTAGTCACGTGTAAACACCTGCACCAGCAGTGAGGTCTCGCGCCAGGCGGAAGCGTGCAGCAGATAGCCAACCGCTTCGGTGACCCGGCTGGCGCGTTTACTCATACCCGAGTTCGCGCAAGGCAGCCTCTTTGTCTGACCAGCCTTTGCGAACTTTAATGTAAACCTCAAGGAAAACCGGTTTATCGACCAGTTTTTCGATATCTTGACGGGCTTCGGTCGCGATGCGCTTCATGTGCATACCGCCTGTCCCCAGCAAGATAGGCCGATGAGTTTCACGTTCAATCACTACACAGGCCGCGATACGCACCTGCTTGTCTGTTTCTTCCCATTGCTCGATAACTACCGTGCAGCCATAAGGAAGTTCATCGCCAACCAGACGGAAAATCTTTTCACGAATGAACTCAGAAGCAATGAACTTCACCGAGCGATCAGTGAGTGCATCGGGCTCAAACATCGGCTCACCCTCGGGCAAGCGCGCTGCAATTTCGTTGAGCAGATTATCGAGCTGCACTTCTTTGGCAGCACTGACAGGGACCACAGCCGCGTACGGAAAGAGCGCCATCAGCTTGCTGACGAAAGAAAACATGGCGTTCTTGTCTTTCAGCGTATCGACTTTGTTGACGACAAGAATGGTTTTGTTACCTTGGGGCAAAAGTGGCACCAGACGGGCATCCCCTTCGGACCACTTGCCAGCCTCAACGACGTGCAAGACGACATCAACGTCAGCCAAGGCTTGCGTAACCACCCGATTCATCATGCGGTTCATGGCACCACCATGGCGCGTTTGAAAACCGGGGGTATCAACAAACACAAACTGTTCGTTGTCGCGCGTCAGAACACCGTTGATGCGATGACGTGTTGTTTGAGCCTTGCGCGATACGATAGAAATCTTGCTGCCGGTCAGCGCATTGGCCAGCGTTGATTTACCCACGTTAGGGCGACCTACAATAGCGACAAAGCCGCAACGGAATGGAGTGCTCATTGGGTATCCTGAGGCACGGCAACCGGCAAGGACAGTTGTGTGCTTTTGCGGGCTTTACGCCCTGCCCCCCTGACCGGGCCCATCGCCTGGATGAGGGCAATAATTTCGGTTGCTGCCAATTGCTCGGCGGCACGACGACTTGTACCGGAAGCGGTCACTTTGAGTTCGAGCTTGGGAACAGCGCACTCGACATCGAACATCTGGCTATGTGCAGCACCTCGGGTCGCAACTACGGTGTACTGCGGTAGTTCAAGCTTGCGCCCCTGCAGCAGTTCTTGCAACAGGGTTTTGGGATCTTTACCCAAAGTGGTCGGGTCAACCTGTACGAGCAAAGGCGTATAGAGTCGGGTGATTACACCACGGGCAGCTTCAAAGCCACCATCAAGAAATACAGCCGCAAAAATGGCTTCAAGCGCATCAGCCAAAATTGAAGGGCGACGAAAGCCCCCGCTTTTCAACTCGCCCTCGCCAAGACGCAGATAACTTGAAAGATTCAGCCGCTGGGCAATATCGGCCAAGGCAGACTGTTTGACCAAATTGGCTCGCAGTCGTGACAAGTCACCCTCGTCGACCTTCTGGAACTGCTGAAACAGCAAAGCCGCAACCACGAAATTAAGAATCGAGTCGCCCAGAAATTCAAAGCGTTCATTGTGACGGGCATTGTGACTACGATGCGTCAACGCCTGATCGAGCAGCGTTTGATCGGAAAAATGATAATCGAGCGCAGATTCAAGGGACTTCAGTGCAATCATTAATTAAACCGGCCGATGCGACCCAGGTCGCCAAAGTTCATCCAGATGAAAAACGCCCTGCCAACAATGTTTTCTTCGGGCACAAACCCCCAGTAGCGGCTGTCAAGACTGTTATCGCGATTGTCACCCATCATGAAGTAATTACCTTCTGGAACGCGACACTTCACCCCGCCAATGATGTACTCACAGTAGTCACGATGAGGAAAATCAGAAATGGCCATCAGGTCTTGAACTGCACGCTTGTTCACGAGAATCTTGTGCTGGTGACCTGCCAGGTCTTCGACAAACTGACTGACATAAGCTGAACGATCGGGTTCGTAATAGTCACCATCACGAACAGCAGCCACTTCCTGATCATTCAGATACAAGGTTTTGTTACGGTACGTGATGACATCACCGGCGACACCGATAACACGCTTGATGTAATCAACGGAAGGGTCAACCGGATAACGAAACACAACCACATCACCCCGCTTGGGCTCACCCACCTCGATAATTTTTTTATCGATCACGGGTAAGCGTATACCGTACTGATACTTGTTGACAAGAATGAGGTCACCGTTTTGCAAAGTCGGCAGCATGGACCCTGAAGGAATGCGGAAAGGTTCGACAATGAACGACCGCAATACGAATACAAAAAGAATGACTGGAAAGAAGCTGACGCAATACTCAATGAACCAAGGGACACGATGCGCTTTTTCGTAAGCCGCCTGGCGCAAACGTGCTGCCTCGATTGAACCCATGCCGGTCGGGGCTGCATCGTAAATAGCCATCTCGGCTTCAGCGTTGCGACGACGGCGTGCCCGCAAAAAGAAAAAATCCAATGCCCATACCGAACCTGTAATGACCAGCAGGACGAAAAGAATCAGTGCAAAATCCCAGCTCATTGAACTCAAGCCCCTTCAATAGTTATTTGTCTTCGACTTGAAGGATCGCCAGGAACGCTTCTTGCGGGATCTCAACGTTGCCCACTTGCTTCATCCGCTTTTTACCGGCCTTCTGCTTTTCAAGCAGTTTCTTTTTACGGCTGATGTCACCGCCATAGCACTTGGCCAGAACGTTCTTGCGCAATGCCTTGACGCTTTCTCGGGCAATGATCTCGGCACCAATGGCCGCCTGGATTGCGATATCGAACATCTGCCTGGGGATCAGGCCGCGCATCTTGCTGCAGACTTCGCGACCACGATAACGGGCATTACTGCGGTGAACCATCATGGACAGCGCGTCGACACGATCACCGTTGATCAACAGATCGACACGCACCACATCGGAGGCGCGATACTCTTTGAACTCGTAGTCCATTGACGCGTAACCACGTGACACAGACTTCAGACGATCGAAAAAGTCAAGAACGATCTCGGCCAAAGGGATTTCGTACGTCAGGTGAACTTGACGACCATGGTAAGACATATCAAGCTGAACACCCCGCTTGTTATTACACAGTGTCATGACAGGGCCGACATAATCTTGCGGCATGAACAGTGTCACCTTGACGATAGGTTCACGGATCTCGGCAATGCTGCCCACATCAGGCATACGGGACGGGCTTTCAATGGTCAGTACCGAGCCGTCACGTTGTTCGACTTCATACACAACGGAGGGAGCCGTCGTGATGATATCCATGTCAAACTCGCGTTCAAGGCGCTCTTGCACAATTTCCATGTGCAACATACCCAGGAACCCGCAACGGAAACCAAAACCGAGCGCTTGTGAGACTTCAGGTTCAAACATCAGCGCCGCGTCGTTCAGCTTCAGCTTTTCAAGCGAATCACGCAGTTGATCGTATTCGCTGCTTTCAACCGGGTACAAACCCGCGAAAACCTGCGGCTTGACTTCTTTGAAGCCCGGCAAAGGTTCGTTGGCAGGCTGATTCACCAAAGTAATGGTATCGCCCACCTTGGCGTCTTCAAGCTCTTTGATGCCGGCAATCACAAACCCTACCTCGCCTGCAGACAACTCGGTACGCGGTACTGACTTTGGCGTGAACACGCCGATTTGTTCGCACAAGTGCGTCGCACCACTGGCCATCAGGCGGATTTTATCTTTGGGACGCAAGACGCCGTTGACAATACGTACCAGCATCACAACGCCCACATAATTATCGAACCATGAGTCGATAATCAGTGCTTGCAGCGGTGATGAGGGGTTACCTTTTGGGGGTGGCACCCTGGCAACCACCATTTCGAGAATCTCGTCGATACCGACGCCGGTTTTGGCACTCGCCAAAACTGCATCAGAGGCATCAATGCCGATCACGTCTTCAATCTCCTGGCGAGCAGAATCAGGGTCGGCCGAAGGTAGATCCATTTTGTTGAGAACGGGCAACACTTCGACACCCAGTTCAATGGCGGTATAACAATTAGCCACCGTTTGTGCTTCAACGCCCTGAGAGGCATCTACCACCAGCAACGCCCCCTCACAGGCTGACAATGAACGACTGACTTCATAGGAAAAGTCGACGTGGCCGGGCGTATCGATAAGGTTGAGCGCGTAGACTTTGCCATCGTTCGCTTTGTAAGACAAAGACGCTGTTTGAGCCTTGATGGTAATACCCCGCTCGCGCTCGATATCCATCGAGTCGAGCACCTGCTCGGACATTTCCCTGTCGGCCAGACC
>CAYTSJ010000144.1:0-5865 GCA_964440385.1 uncultured Pusillimonas sp.
ACGGGCATCATGCTGATGCAGGCCGGGGTAAGACGTGATCCGCAAAAACCGGTTTCCGACGACTGAGGTTTTGCAAGGGTCCATGATGCTCTGCTGCGACCGTTTTAGAATCAGAAAAATCCACTTACGTTTGGTGCCGGACACCAGACCATGATTGATGCACCGTGGCTAAATACCCGGTTACAAAGGAGAAACCCATGCGCAAAACTACGGTCTGCCTGCTACTCATCACGGCAGGTTTTACAGTCACCCTGCAAACTGCAGCAGCTCAGACACAAACCCCGGAAGCCGCCCAATACCAACAAGACTTGCTGCGTTGTGAACAAGAGCAGTCTGTTGTTGATATAGAAGCCTGCAAAAAAGAAGCCGCTGCCGCACTGCAGGCAGCACGAACGCATGAACTGGGCAACGGGGTCAACACCGACTATCAGGCCAACGAACGCGCCCGTTGCATGGCCTTGCCCGAAAACCAGCGCCAGGACTGCCTGTTGCTGCTGTCCGGGCAAAACACCCAGGTCAAAGGTAGCGTCAGCCAGGGTGGCGTGCTGCGCGAAACCACCATCATCATTCCGGCCCCGGCCCCCGTGCCCGCCAATCCACAACTTGCACCCATCGCACCCGAAGCGGCCATCCCTTCAGCAGTCAAACCCTGATACGGCTGGCCACCTACAGCTCAAGCTGCATGCCCATTTCAACCACCTGGTTGGGCGGGATCTTGTAAAACCGGGTGCTGCGAGCCGCGTTGCGCGCCATGAATGCAAACAGCAGATGGCGCCAACGCAAATAAAGTGACACTTTATTGCCCACAATCAGTGTCTGACGCGATAAAAAGTAAGAGGTCAGCATGGGCTCGAGCCGGATTTCCGGATGCTCGCCATGCAACTGGTGAAGCATCTGAGGTACATTGGGCTCTTGCTTGAATCCCCACCGGGCCACCACTTCCCACGACGACTTGCCCAGTCTTTTGAGACTGTAGCGCTCGTTGTAAGTGACGTAGGGCACGTCGGCACTGGCCACCGTCACAAACAGCACCTGCTCGTGCAGCACTTTGTTATGTTTCAGGTTATGCAGCAAGGCCGGCGGGACCGTATTGACAATCATGCTCATGAAAACCGCCGTACCGGGCACCCTGTTGGGCGGGTACTCTTCCAGGCCCTGCATGAAATCTTCAAGCGACTGCTGGTCACCGGCCAGGCGTTGATGAATCTGTTCTCGCCCGGTTTTCCAGGTGAGCATCAGGGTCAGTAAGGCAAGGGCAACCCCCAACGGCAGCCACCCGCCTTCCAGAATTTTCTGGATATTTGCGGTAAACAACAAAACATCAACCACCAGGAACAGGCCCAGTAACACCAGCCACAATGTGCGCCGCCCCCCTTTGGCTTTGGCCGGCAAGACGGAAAACGCCAGCAAGGAAGTCATCAGCATGGTCAGTGTGACGGCAAAACCGTAGGCACTGGCCAAATTGGCTGAAGAACGGAACCCGATAACCAGAAGCAGCACCGCAACCAGCAGCGCCTGATTGACGCGGGGCAAGAAAATTTGCCCTTCTTCACGCGCCGAAGTGTGCAAAATCTCCATGCGTGGCCAAAACCCCAACTGAATGGCCTGTCGCGTTACAGAAAAGGCACCGGAAATGACGGCCTGTGATGCAATTACGGTGGCCATTGTCGCCAGAATAACCAAAGGCACCAGCGCCCAAGAGGGCGCCATCAGGAAGAAGGGATTACGAATCGAATCCGGGTCGGCAATCAATAAAGCGCCTTGGCCAAAGTAACACAGCATCAAGCCTGGCAATACCACACAAAACCAGGCACGCCGAATGGCCGGACGACCGTAATGCCCCATGTCAGCGTAGAGGGTTTCAGCGCCGGTCAAGGCCAGCACCACCGCCCCTAGCAACAGATACGTGGTCATTGGCGCCTGACCAATCAGGTGCCAGGCATGGATGGGATTGATAGCCCACAAGATCTCGGGTGTTTGGGCAATACGCCATGCCCCCAGCAGGCCTAATACGGCAAACCAGACCAGCATGATGGGGCCAAAGTATTGACCAATAGCACCGGTGCCGCGGCGCTGGACGGCAAACAGCGCCACCAGCAACCCTACTGAAATCGGCACAATGAAACGGTTGAACGCGTCAGAAACAACACCCACACCTTCGACAGCCCACAGCACGGAAATAGCGGGTGTGACGATGCTGTCACCGTAGAAAAGGCAGGCACCGAACAGACCCATGACCGTCAAAACCCAGCGTCGCCTGCCGGTGACGCCACGCACCGCCAGTTCCATCAACGCCAGCGTACCGCCCTCGCCCCGGTTGTCGGCTTTCAGCATGAGGGTCACATACTTCAACGACACCACAAACATCAGTAACCAGAACAACAGCGACAACACCCCCAGCACTTCTGCCGCCCCGAAATGATCGAACTGGGCCATCGACTCGCGAACGGTATACAAAGGGCTGGTACCGATATCGCCATACACGACGCCCAACGCGCCTATCACCAGGGCTTTGCCTGGACTGGATTTCTCTGCTGGTGTGAGCTCGGCCATTATGGGTTAACGTGAAGTTGAGGTCATGATTCAGCCAAGCGCCAGGGTAGGCTCAGTCGTGGCGACTGAGTTTGGCCCCTTTGCGAGGCCCGGGGAAAACAATGCTGACACGCGTACCGGCAAACCCTGGTCGACTCACCAGCCCCCACCAGGCCCCATGGGCCGATGCAATTTGCCGAACAATCGCAAGTCCAAGACCAGAACCGCTGGTTTTGGCATCCGCAGCACGGAAAAAGGCTTCAAAAACCCTGTCCTGATCCGGTATGGCAATACCCGGACCATTATCTTCAACCGACAATGATGGCGGGTTAGCCCCCACATGCAAGGTGATCTGCGTCGCTCCTTCACCGTATCTGAGGGCGTTATCCATCAGGTTTCCCAAGAGTTCTTCCAGCAACAAAGGATCGCCCTCAATCCAGACAGGCATATCGGGTGCGTGCAAGTTTAATTCAACTTTATGTTGCCATGCAGCAGGAACCCATTCGCTGCCACTCTCGCGAACCCATTCGGCCAGGTTGATGCGCTGAAAAGCATCGCGAACCGCCAGCGTCGCATCGGCACGCGCCAGCACCAACAATTGCTGGCCCAGCCGGATCATGCGGTCAGTTACCGCTTTGATTCGCTCGGCACGTTGATGCACATCCTCAGGCAAATCACGCGCCAACATCAGTTCGCACTCCAGCTTCAAGCCGCTTAACGGGGTACGTAACTGATGTGCGGCCGACCCGATAAATCGTTTCTGTGCCTGCATGGACCCGTTCAAACGATCGAGCAGATCATTGATATGCTGCACCACCGGAACAAGCTCTGCAGGTACGCCCTCGACGTGCAATGGCTTGAGATCTTCAATGGAACGCTCGCGGATTTCATCAGACAGTTGATTGAACGAGCGTAAGCCGCTGCGCACCCCCGCAATCAAAACCCAGGCGATCAGGGCCACCAGTAATACCTGCCCCGCCAGCATCATCCAGAAAATATCCCGCAGCACCCACACTTCAAGGTTGATGCGGCTGGTAATGACCCAAGTCACCGTCAGATCGATGACCACCAGCACCATGACCGGCGGTAATAAACGAAAAGTCAGATGCCGTGCCAGCGAGCCGCGTGGCAACAGGCGATGCAGAGGAAGAAAATCAGTCGGCTTCAACGTCAAGCAGATAGCCAAAGCCGCGCACGGTCTGAATGCCAACGCCTGTACCTTCCAGACGTTTACGCAAGCGATAGATGTAGACCTCGACCGCGTTATCGCTGAAGTCGGCGTCCCAGGCGGAAAGGGAGTTAACAATCTGGCGTTTGGTGACCACCTTACCGGCACGCGCCATCAGCATCTCGAGCACCGACAACTCACGTACGGAAAGATTGATACGCTCGCCGCGGATACGCAGTTCGCGACCCACCATATCGAACACCATGGGCCCCACTTCCAGCTGAGGCTGGGCCTGACCAACACGCCGACGTGCAAAGGCACGCACACGCGCGGCCAGCTCGGGGAGTTCAAAGGGCTTGGTGACGTAATCGTCGGCACCGGCATCCAGCCCGGCGACACGGTCTTCAAGCGCATCGCGCGCCGTCAGAATAAGCACAGAGGTCTGGTGTCCCTTGGCCCGTAATGCCCTTAACACATCAAGACCACTACAATCGGGCAGGTTCAGATCAAGCAGCAGCAAGTCGTAGGTTTGCTGCTCAAGGGTTTCAAGCACAGGGGCACCTGCCGACAACCAGTCGACCGCATACCCTTGCCCTGCCAGAAACTCTTGCAGGGCATGACCCAAGGTGTTGTCGTCTTCAATAACCAGGACTCGCATGCGCGAATTCTAGCCCGTTTTACGTTAGACAGCAGTCATTTTTCAGCGGGTCGGGTCACAAAACCGACTTTACTCAAACCCGCCTGACGGGCGCTGGCCATGACCTTGGCCAGAATTTCATAGCGGGTATCAAGATCGGCACGCAGGTGCAAATTGGGTTGCGGCAGCTTTAACGCCTGCTCGGCCATCAGTTGTGGCAGCGCTTCCAGCGTCACCGGTGTTGTATTCCAGAACACCTGCCCTTCGGCATTGATGGCCAGGTCAATGGCGTCGGGCTTCTGCTCGACGGGCGTGGATGACGCTTGCGGCACATCGATTTTGATCGAGTGATTCAACAAGGGCGCGGTCACAATGAAAATGACCAGCAGCACCAGCATGACATCAATCAGCGGCACCATATTGATTTCCGACAGGGTGTTGCCCCCGGTTTTGTTGTCGAAACTGCCAAATGCCATCAAAAGCTCCTTGGAAAATAGCCAGTGCTTACTTGCTCTTGACTTGTTGGCCCGTCGACAGGAAAGTGAAGAGATCGTGGGCAAACGCGTCCAGTTGCGCCAGATAAACACGATTGGTTCGCACAAACGCGTTATACGCCAGCACCGCAGGAATCGCCACGGCCAGCCCCAACCCTGTCATGACCAGGGCCTCGCCCACCGGACCTGCAATGCGATTCACCGATACGCCATCAGACAACCCGATACCAATCAGGGCATGATAAACACCCCACACTGTGCCAAACAAACCCACGAAAGGCGCAGTCGAGCCAATCGAGGCCAAAATCGTCAAGCCGTTCTCCAGACGGGCTGTTTCTTCATCAATCACTTTGCGGATCGTGCGCGTAACAAAGGCACTGGTCGACCCTTTTTCCTCAAGACGAACAGCGCCATATTTGACATGGTGATTACGCGCATGGATCGCATGGCTGGCGAGGTGAGAAAAAGGTTCATTGGCGCCGTGGGTAGCGATCTCGTTTTCAACTTGCTCAAGTGAACCCGCTGCCCAGAACTCTCGCAAGAAATTCGAAGACAGGCGACGAACACGCCAGTTAGTGAACGATTTCAGGAAAATCAGATACCAACTGACCATCGACATCAGTACCAGAACCCCAAAAAGCACCTTGCCCACCACGTCGGTCTGGGCGACAAAGTCAAAAACACCGGGCTGATGAGCCACCGGCGTGCTTGCAGGCACCAACGGCGCGGCCAATTGCACTGCGCCTGCACCGTTAGCGGCAACCCCTTGTGCCGCCCCTGAAAGCGTTGGGCTGTCTTGTGCGACCTGGGCCAGCATCACCCAAACCGTTTGTAATAAATCAGACATACTCGGTCCTATAAAACAAAATCAAAAGGAATGTCGGCCAATGCAGGTTTGGCTACACCGTTTTCCATATAAGGTTTGAAACGCGCTGTTTTAGCCGCTTTAACCGCAGACTCGTCAAGCCGGCTGTGACCTGAGGATGCCTGAACACTGGCCTGCAGTACTTCTCCGGCGGGCGAAATGAGGACCC
>CAYTSJ010000145.1:0-5836 GCA_964440385.1 uncultured Pusillimonas sp.
TGAGCAGGCCATGGGTTTACTCAGCCCGAAAGATGGTCCGCACAAGCCGTTCGATGCCTTGAATTCGACGCGCCGGTTTCGGGTGGGCTTAAGTCATGTGGCCCAAATGGTGGTGTTGCCAGAGCTGTTGGCGAGGTTACAAGTCATTGCACCGAAAGTGCGTATTGATTCTTTGGACCTTGACGCATCAACCCCAGCGCAGCTTGAGTCTGGCGAGCTTGATCTGGCCATGGGTTATGCGCCGAATTTGCACAGTGGTTTTTTTCAGCAAAGGCTGTTCGATGAAAGCTACTACTGTATTTTTCGTGCCGATCATCCACGCATTGCCGGGCCCCTGACCAAGGCCATGTTTCTGGAGGAAGAGCACGTTGCGGTGGTGGCCCCGGCGACCGGTCATTCGCGTCTGGACAAGGTGCTGGAAGAGCGCGGCGCTGAACGGAAGGTCGCTGTCAAGGTGTCGTCATTTTTGGGTATCGAGCGTATCGTGCGCTCGACCAATCTGTTGGCGGTCGTTCCTTCAAGACTGGGCAAGACGATTGCGCTCAACGGTCATGTTCGCGCCGTTGAGCTTCCTTTCCCCTCGTTGTCTTACGAGGTTCGGCAATACTGGCATGGCAGGTTTCACTATGACACGGGCAATGGCTGGTTAAGAAGTGTATTTTTTGAAAAGTTCTCGAATCTGCCCCAAAGCGGTTTCCTGCCTATTTGAAGTGCCTGTTTTGACTAGCTTGCCTTCGACCAGGAGGCCACGGGCTCTTTCAATGCGGCGTGATATTTGGCCACGTATTCGTCAAAAGAGTCGGTGTCGCTGTTTTCAATAGCCACCTGCTCGGCCATTGAGTCTGACGCCAGTTGCTGGAACCGCTTGAAAGTTTCAGCGGCAAGAGGTCGGGAAACCAGGTTTTCATGGTGTGACTGGCTTTGTTGCAGCGTGAACTTGTGCAAGTTTTGACCGGATTTATGCAGCGCATCAAGTAACTGGGCCGAAAGCGTCTGACTGACATCATTGATTTTGTCTTGTTGCAGCTTCAGGGCACGTGTGTGAATGTCAGTGGCATAAGCACTGTCGAGCAATTCAGCATAAGGCGCAATCCGCTCGGCCAGCTCTTGCCCCCAGTCTTGCAGACTGACAGGCTGGTTCTGTTTGACCAGCATCAAGCCGTTTTCACGCCCGCGTTTTGAAACGACCCCGAAATTGTTGCTGCTATCCCGACAGAACCCGTTTTTGGGAAACATCGGGCTTTCCTCGACCGCACAAAACAGCAGGAATGCATCCATGAACGCGCTGGTTGTTTCGGAAATGCCTATCGGGCAAAAGGGGTCGATATCAAGGCAGCGTACTTCGATGTACTGGATACCGCGCGCGGCCAATGCAGTGGATGGGCGTTCGCCACGTTCAGTCGTGCGCTTTGGCCGGATGCTTGAGTAATACTCGTTTTCGATCTGCAGCAGGTTGGTGTTCATCTGGATCCACTCGCCATTACGATGTGTACCAAGCACTTCGTAGGCGGGCCAGGACGTGGTCACTGCACCATGCAACCGCTTCAGAAAGGTTTCGATGTCGTTGTAGCAGAGTTCAAGTTCAGACTGCGCCTTGTTGTTGTAGCCCAGGTCGCTCATGCGCAAGCTGGTCGCATAAGGAAGATACAGCGTGTCTTCGTCAAAGCGCTCAAGCTGGTGTGGTTGGCCTTTGATAAAGTTTTCGGAAACCGCAGGCGAGGCACCGAACAGGTACATCAGCAGCCACGAATAACGCGTGAAATTGCGGATCAGGCCCATGTAGCCCAACGAGCGTTGTTCTTCGATACAGCTGCCGGTTACGCCTAAAAGCGGCCATAGGGCATCAGGCAATGAAAAATTGTAGTGAACCCCTGCGATACATTGCATGGCTTTGCCATAGCGTTCGGCCAACCCCCGTCGGTAAACATGTTTGAGCATGCCGGTGTTAGAGGTGCCGTACCAGGCGATAGGGATATCGGCCTCGTCGGGTAACGTGGCGGGCATCGACTGGTTCCAGATGAATTCGTTCTGTAACTGGCTGGCGACAAAACGATGAATGTCTTCAAGTTCGCCACGTAGTGCTTTGATGTTGCCATGCGTACCGGTGATCAGCTCCAGCAAGGCTTCGGAGTAGTCGGTCGTGATTTTCGGGTTGGTCAGTGCGCTGCCCAGTTTTGCCGGATGAGACGAACTTGCAAGCTTGCCGTTGGGGTCAACTCGAAGCCCTTCTTTTTCGATGCCGCGCAAGATACCCTTCAATACCTGGGTTTCAGGTCGGAGAAGCTGATGTCGTTCAAGGCGTTGGTTCATTCAGAATGTCTCTTTCAAAAGGACGGGCGACGCCGGATTTTACCCGGGCGCCTACAATAGATCCTGTCACTGTTTAATGGTGGTTTTCCACGCAGATTTCGGGGGTAGTGTAGTGCGTTTTTGTTCGATGGCTGCAGTTTTCATGACCGTGTGCCTTGCGGCATGTTCGCCGGACTATAACTGGCGTGAAGTTAACCTGGCCGACGGTGTTGTTGTGGCTATTTTCCCCGACAAACCCCGTACCCAAACCCGGGTATTGCCGTTTGACGGTCATGAAATCTCTTTTTCCATGACCGGTACGGTTTTGGATGATGCGGTATTTGCCATTGGCCACGCCGCCTTGCCCCCGGAAGTCGGTCATGACAAAGCGTCGCGCGAACGCATGTATCGGCAGGTGATACAGTCGTTTTATGGCAATCTGGGGCAGCCGCTGCCTGAAACCTTGCCAGCACCGGGTGAACGGTTTAGCGTTCAGGGCCAAGGCCCCAAAGGCCCCTTGCGTATTGACGGCACGGTCTGGATGCATCCGAAATCTATAACCCAAGGGCTTGTTACTGCGCCTGCCAACCGGTTTCCCCAAGCGCAGTCTGATGAATTCCTGAGGGCCATCCGGGCCCCTGGTTTTTGATGGGCTGCTACCCAGGCCCATTATCTTTCGATCATGCCATCTCGAGCTGGTTGCTCATAAACGCGGATTGCGACCCGGAGAGATGCTGTTTTTCGGGCAGGTCTAAATATCCCGCCCTGAGTGCCTGCGCGATTGCTGCCTGTCGACCGCGTACGTTCATTTTGGCGCATGCATTGCTGATGTGATAGTTGGCTGTTCTTTCCGAGAGCCCCAGAATGTGGCCGATTTCCCAACTGGTTTTGCCTTGAGCAGCCCAGCGCAGGCATTCGGCTTCACGGTCAGTCAGTGGATTGAGGTCGATTGGCGCTGTCATGAGTGATGCGGTCCTTATGTCGGTTTCGGTATTTCTTATAAATTGGCACGATATGAAATAATTTGACATAAATGTATCAATTATTTCCGGATCCGCCAAGAACGGTGGCTTAAAGGGTCACGCCCATGGTGCTAAAATCCTGAAAAATTATTCCAGCGCCGATTTGCTTGATCTGCTTGCGGGCGCGTCATAAATCCAGCTAAAGAGGTCCGCCTATGGCCACTTCATCTGATAACTTTCTGTCTAGTTTGTCTGAAACCACCATTCCCGATGGGTCGGTGGGTCTTGTTTCCCCCGAATTCATACGTTTTGACGAGCCTCTGAATCTGGTCAGCGGCCAAACGCTGTCTGGCTATGAACTGGCCGTTGAAACCTATGGCACCTTGAATGCCGACCGCAGCAATGCGGTATTGGTGTGTCATGCCTTGAACGCATCCCACCACGTCGCCGGCATCTCGGTCAACAATACCAAAGATATTGGCTGGTGGGACAACATGGTGGGCCCGGGTAAGGCCCTGGATACTGACCGGTTTTTTGTGATTGGTGTCAACAATATCGGGTCGTGCTTTGGTTCAACCGGACCGGCCAGTCTCAACCCTGAGACTGGCAAGCCTTGGGGGGCTGCTTTTCCGATGTTGACCGTGCAAGATTGGGTTCAGGCCCAGGCGCGCGTCGCAGACTACCTGGGGATCCAAAAATTCGCAGCGGTCATGGGGGGCTCTTTGGGGGGGATGCAAGCCTTGGGCTGGGCCATTACCTGCCCTGAACGCGTAGGGCATTGCATTGTGATCGCCAGTACGCCCCGCTTGTCTGCCCAGAACATCGGCTTTAACGAGGTGGCACGTCGTGCCATTATTACCGACCCCGATTTTCATGGCGGTGATTATTACGCCCACAACACAGTCCCTCGCCGCGGTCTTGCGCTGGCGCGCATGGTCGGGCACATCACCTATCTGTCAGATGACGACATGGATACCAAATTCGGTCGCACCCAACGCGATCCCGCCGAAGGGGGCGAGTTCCATTACGGCTATGACGTCGAATTCGAAGTTGAGTCTTATCTTCGCTACCAGGGTGAAAAATTTTCAACGTATTTTGATGCGAATACTTATTTGCTGATTACCCGGGCGCTCGATTATTTTGACCCTGCGCGCCTTCATGGCGGCGATCTGGCGCAGGCCCTGGCCGGTGTCAAGGCTGGTTTTTTGCTGGTGTCTTTCACGACCGACTGGCGCTTTCCGCCATCGCGTTCCCGAGAAATCGTTGAGGCCTTGCTCAAGAACAAGTTGCCCGTCACCTATGCCGAGATTGACGCGCCCCATGGTCATGATGCCTTTTTGCTGGATGACCGGCGCTACCATGCGGTAGTCCAAGGGTATTATGACCAGATCGCGCGTGAATTGGGTCTTCCCGAACGCGTGCGTACGCTGGGGGTGCTGGCATGATCACGCGCACGCCAAATATTTCCATGGAGAATCGTCCTGATCTTCTGCGTATTGCGCAATGGATTGAACCGGGTAGCCGTGTCCTTGACCTCGGGTGTGGTGACGGTACCTTGCTGGCCTGGCTGAGAGACCACAAGAAAGTAGAGGGTGCTGGCGTTGAGTTCGACGACCAGCGGGTGATTGCATCGGTGCAGCGAGGTGTGCGTGTCATCCAGCAGAATCTGGAAGAGGGGCTGGCTTTGTTTGCCGACCAGCAGTTTGATTCTGTGGTCTTGTCGCAAACGCTGCAGTCTATGCATCACACCGAACATATCTTGCGTGAAATGGCGCGTGTTGCCCGTTTTGGTATCGTGTCTTTCCCGAATTTTGGTCACTGGACCCACGGCTTGTCCATATTGAAGGGGCGCATGCCTGTCACAGGCCAGATGCCCTACGAATGGTATAACACCCCCAATATTCACTTGTGTACGATGCGTGATTTTGAAGATCTTGCCCGCAGTTTGGGTCTCAAGGTCACGCATGTGGCGACCTTCAACCAGGACAAGGAAGTCAAGTTTCTGGCCGGATGGCGCAGCAGTTTGGCCGTTTACCGGTTTCAGTCGCCCTACACGTCTGCCTGACGGAGTTCATCATTTCAACGTTTAACAGTGTTTACGCCAGCCCGAGGGTTTATCCCCTGCTGGTGCTTGGCTTTGCCAGCGGGTTGCCGCTGGCCTTGGTCACCGGGACGTTGCAAGCCTGGGCCACAGTGTCCGGCGTCTAGTTGCAAAATATCTGTTTTCTGACGTTGGTGGGCACGGCCTATACCCTGAAGTTTTTGTGGGCCCCGCTGGTTGATCGTTATGCCCCGGCCTTTCTGGGCAGGCGGCGTAGCTGGATGTTCTTTACCCAGGTGTTGCTGGGCCTGTTCATTATTTTGATGGGAACGTTGTCGCCCTCAACCCATCTGGGGTTGCTGGCGGGGGTCGCCGTTATTGTGGCTTTTCTGTCGGCGACCCAGGACATCGCTTTTGATGCCTACAGCACCGATGTGTTGCGTGATAACGAGCGTGCGGCGGGGGCGGCCCTAAAAGTCATGGGCTATCGCCTGGCCATGATTGTTTCGGGTGGGTTGGCACTGGTTCTGGCCGCAACCTGGCT
>CAYTSJ010000146.1:0-5821 GCA_964440385.1 uncultured Pusillimonas sp.
GAAAGCCTGGAATCAGCTCACAAACATAGCAGTCATGCCGCCTCTACGGATCATCTCAGTGGTTTGTACAACCGCCGCGAATTTATCAAAGTGGCCTCAGAAGCCCTGCAGGAACAACGACTCAAACGTCGCCTGCTGGCTATTCTGTTTATTGACCTGGACCGCTTCAAAACCATCAACGATACGCTGGGCCACAAAATCGGAGACTTGCTTTTGCAGGCCGTGGCCGGACGTATTCAGCGCCTGCTGGGGCCTGAAGATACAGCGGCCCGTTTTGGCGGCGATGAATTCGTGGTGATGTTGGCGGGTGGCCGCACTGAACTGCAAATCACTGACTGGGTCAAAGTATTGAATGAAAAACTCTCTGCAACCTATTCACTGGAAGGCACCGAACTGGTCACCAGCCCCAGTGTCGGTATTGCCATTTGCCCGCGTGACGCCCAGGATATTGACAGCCTGATCCGCTGCGCCGATGCAGCCATGTATTCGGCCAAGCGTGCAGGTCGCGGGCAATACCGGTTTTTTGACCCCTCGTTAAACACTTCGCGCATTGAAGAGTTTCATATCGAACAGGCCATGGGCGAAGCCTTACGGAAAAGACAGTTCGTTCTGCACTACCAGCCCAAGGTCAACCTGGACAACCTGCAGATTGACGGTTTTGAAGCGCTGGTACGCTGGCGTCATCCCGAATTTGGCCTGATTTACCCCGACCGTTTCATCGCCATTGCCGAACGCAGCGGCTTCATCATCAACCTGGGCCTTGAGGTGCTACGTCTGGCGTGTGAACAATTGCGTGAATGGAAAGCCGCGGGCATTCACACGTGCGTCAGCGTTAACGTTTCTGCCTTGCAACTTGGACAGGATAATTTCAGTGACATGGTGCTGGACATGTTGGCGCGGCATGGCATTGAGCCAGCAAATATTGAACTTGAAATTACCGAAACCGCGATTCTCGACCGGGAAGACCAGGCCATCAAACACCTCGAACGGCTGAAGTGTGCGGGCATGGCGATCAGTCTGGATGACTTCGGGTTAGGGTATGCCGGCTTTGCCCACTTGTACTCACTTCCGATCAGCAAGCTCAAGATTGACCGCGGGTTGATTGCCCAGTTGTCTAACGCCCATGACGACAGCCCGATTGTGTCTTCTACCATTGCATTAGCAAAACGATTGTCATTACAGGTCGTTGCCGAAGGCGTCGAAACGCGCGAACAACTGGTTTACCTGAAAACGTCGGGGTGCGATTTTGGTCAAGGCTATCACTTCAGCCGACCTGTCGCTGCCGACAAGATTCCGGAATTCATTGCAACGTTTAATGCTGCTCAACCCGCTTCTGCGGCGACGAGCATTGCGTCGCTGATGACCTCATCCGTTCCCGAGAGCACTCCTTCATGATGAAGCATTTATTTTGGTCGTTGCTGCTGGTACTGCCAATGCTCGTGTCTGCGGAATCGGTATGTCGTCAAGATGATTTACGCATGGCTGTCATTCCGAAAAAAGGCATGGATGTCCTGGTGCAGGAATATCATCCACTACTCAAACATCTGAGTAAAGGGCTGAACCTGCCGGTCGAATTCGTACGTGCAGAGTCCTATGAGAGTGTGACCGACGGCCTGGTCTCCGGTGGCATCGACATCGCCTGGATTGGGCCGGCAGGCTATCTGCTCGCGCATTTACGCAACCCGTTGATCGAGGCCTTTGCAAACCTGACCCTGGAACAAGGGCCCTTCACGCCAGCAGGCAACAACTATCAGGCGCTTTTAGTGGTGCGCGCCGATTATCCTTTCAGGACGCTGGATGATCTGAACAATAAACGCGTTGCCCTGACCGACCCGCTAAGCACTTCGGGCAGCCTGATTCCCAACCATTCGTTTGCCAAGGCCATCGGTAAACCGCTGTCAAAGATGTTTAAATCACAGGTCTATACCGGATCACATGACCGGTCGATTGAAGCTTTGCTGGAAGGCCGTGTGGATGCGGCCTTCATTGCCAGCGTACGGGCTGATGACTTTGTCAGACTTGAAAAAATGAGCCCTGATGCACTGCGTATAGTGTGGCGTTCTGAACCCATCCACTACGACCCTTTTGTCTTCGGCCCGGAGGTGTGTGCCGAGCATAAGGCCAAAATCAGGGCACTGATGCTTGAGGACCAGACCCCGCTGGTGCCATTTTTGCAGTCTCAACAAGCAACCCGCTTAAGCCCGGCCAGCCATGCAGATTATGAAAGCCTGGCCAAAATGATGGCGCACGGTAGCGGACGCTGATTTTTAGTCAGGCGGGTAAGAATCACTGCTGCAGCGGCTATCGAATGCCCAGACTGGCGAAGCAAAACGCGCGTGCGTACAATTTGCTCATGTTACGCATAGAAAAACTTACCAAACACTACGACCAACGCGTTATTTTTCAGGGTCTGACGCAGTCATTCGCGCCTGGCTGTGTAGCCTTGTGCGAAGAAGAAAGCACCGGAAAAACGACCTTTCTGAATGCCCTGGCGGGGCTCTTGGTGCCAGATCGCGGCGACGTTTTCATTGACGGTTATTCGTTGCAGAACGACCCGGCTGCCGCCAAAGCGCGCCTTGCCTTCGTTCCCGCCGATTGCCTGATTGCCCCACAACAAACCGGGCGTGAACTTCTGCTTCAGACAGCGCAAGAAAAAGGCACCACTATTGACCCGGCCGTATTGGCTTTCGCTCACCGTCTTGACCTTGACACGCACCTGGACAAACGCTTTGAACAGATGTCGACCGGCACACGGCGCAAGGTTTACCTGGTGGCGGCCATGATCGGTAACCCTGCCGTCATCATTGCAGACGGCCCGACCGACGGTGTTGATACCAAATCGTGCGCAGCGCTGGTTGAACAGTTCAAGTTATGGGCGCAGACCAAAGTGGTGATCTTTGCCAGCCACGATGCCCCGTTTGTTGAGGCTTGCGAAGCCAGCCTGTTCAATCTGGTAAGTGCCGTTTGAACCCGCACTTTGCTTTGTGTCACCCTCGTTTTGGCTGGCTGTATTGTGGCCCTTGGTATATCGCTGGCAGGCATGCAAAGCGCTAAAAACCGCTTCATCGCCTTTGTCGATATCGATCAGCAAGTCCTGCAAAACACCACCATGCTCTATGCGCAAGGCTTGCAAACCGGGCAAACGCTGCGAAACATTGTTCTTGACCCCAACGACAAGCAAGCCGTTTCCAACCTTGATGCCTCTGTGGTGGATTTCAAAGCGGCATTGAACAAAAATCAGGTGCTTGCCGCTGTCGTTCCAGGATTAGCCGATAGCCTTAAGCACATCGCGGAGCTTCAGGAAAAACGTGCGCTCATTCTCAAGCAAACCGTCACACTGGCTCAAAAAGACCCGGGTGCAGCTGCCCTCTATCTGAAACAGAACGATACCCCTACCTGGCGGGAAATCCGCAGCACATTGCAAAAATTGATTCAGGAAAAAACCAGTCAGGTTGAGACCACTAAAGAACAGGTCATTGAATTTGCAAACAAAATAATGTTCTGGAGCGTCGTGGTCGCCCTGCTGGCGATTACCTTGGGCATGGCCATCGCGTTCTACCTGACTCGTAGCATCATGCGGCAACTGGGTGCCGAATCCATTTCAAACGCCACCCGGGAAATATCCGCCGGCAATGAAGACCTGTCGTCCCGAACAGATGAACAAGCCAGTTCCCTGCAAGAAACTGCCGCATCTATGGAGCAACTGACATCAACGGTCAAGCAGAACAGCGACAATGCCGCCCATGCCAACCAGCTTGCCAGCACGGCATCGGCGGTTGCCGCCCGTGGCGGTGATTTAGTGCACGAAGTCGTCGATATGATGAACGTCATGAATCAGACCGCCGCAAAAGTAGGGGAAATCATTGGCGTTATCGACAGCATTGCCTTCCAGACCAACATCCTGGCGCTGAATGCCGCTGTGGAAGCCGCTCGCGCCGGCGAGCAAGGCCGAGGGTTTGCCGTGGTAGCCAGCGAAGTGCGCGCCCTTGCCCAGCGCTCTGCAACGGCAGCCAAGGAAATCAAGACCCTGATCAGCGAATCGGTTCAGCAGGCTGGCGCCGGAGCAAAACTGGCCGGAGATGCCGGACACACCATGCAGGAAATTGTTGAAAGCATCAAACATGTAGCGGCTATCGTCAGCGAAATTTCCATGGCCAGCCATGAACAAACCACAGGAATAGAACAAGTCAATCAGGCCATTTCTCAAATGGATGAAGTCACACAGCAAAACGCTGCCTTGGTCGAAGAGGCGGCTGCCGCTTCTATGGCCTTGAAAGAGCAAGCCAGCGAACTGGCCCGAATCATGTCGGTATTCCAAATTGATCACAACAGGCTCGAGGTTAGGCAAGATACAGTTTTGCAACTAACGACTCACTGACCTGTGGTGCGCAATTTCAAAAAACCTGGTCAACAAAGTTGCTAAAGCCACTGCCGGTGTCTTCAGAGAGGCAAATATTGCTTATCGGGTGACCCAATCTTCCACTCTCAAACCAGGTACCCGGTCGAATTCACGATGGTTGTTAGTCACCACGATAAGCCCCTGCGAGCGGGCATGGCCTGCGATCATTTGATCATAAGGGCCGATCTGCTGGCCGACGCGGGCAAGCTCTGCCCGAAGCTGCCCTGTATGCGCAGCGGCTTCAGCGTCATACTTGAGCACTTCCAGACGGGCAGCGAAGGCCTCGACATCAACCAGATTACGCTCGGGATTCGAAGATTTCTCGGCACCGTAGATTAATTCCATGAGGGTTATGGTACTGATGCTCATTTGACCCGAGTGGCGTTTGAACGCTTCTCGAACCTCTTGCGGCCGGTTCTTGATGGTGAAAATACAGATATTGGTGTCTAGCATGAACTTGAGCATTAAAAAGCCTCACGCTCTTGGTCGGCAGGCTGTTCGCGCTGAGCCATGAAGTCAGGCGTTACCCCCTCGGCATCGAACCAGCTATCCCATGACTCACCCGCCGGGGTGATGATGCGGGTTCGACCTAGCACCACCACGTCGACCCGTTTGACATCGTCAGGTAGCGCAACAGCCTTAGGTAACCTGATGGCTTGACTGCGATTACTTTGAAAAACAGCGCCTTGTTCCATCGCATACCTTCTGAAAAATGTAATCCCGGGTTTCATCATAGGCCCAAGAGAGGGATATGTCAATGGGATATACTTATCCTGCACACTTTTGCTGACCACAATCTCAGGCTAATATACTGTTTTTATTTACAGTAAAAATATGCTTGAGCCCGTCCCTATCAGCCAGTTACCCGTTCCGGTCTGGAATATCCCCGGCACGGTGCAGTGCGGTTTTCCCAGCCCTGCACAAGACCATGCCCAAAAGCGGCTAGATCTGAACGACCTGCTCGTCAAGCAACCCGACGCCACGTTTTTCATGCGCGTGCGGGGCGATTCCATGCGCGATGCCGGCATTCTCGATGGTGACTACGTCATCGTCGACCGCTCTGTCACGCCGGCCCATGGCCGTATCGTGGTCGCCGTGGTCGATGGCGAATACACCGTCAAGCGACTGTACAAGCGCAAAGGCGTGGTGCGGCTTGACTGCGCCAACCCGACTTTTGCCCACATCGAACTCAAAGACGGCCAAGAGCTGTATGTCTGGGGGGTTGTCACATGGACGTTCCGACCACACACCACCAACAACGCATCGCCCTGATCGATGGCAACAGTTTTTATTGCTCGTGCGAGCGGGTCATGCGGCCCAGCCTCGAGGGCAAGCCCTTGGTTGTACTCAGCAATAACGACGGTTGCGCCATTGCCCGCACACAAGAAGCCAAAGACCTGGGTATCAAAATGGGGGCCCCCT
>CAYTSJ010000147.1:0-5820 GCA_964440385.1 uncultured Pusillimonas sp.
CATTGGCAAACAGGGCAATACGCTGCCCTTTGGGGCGCACAGGACTTCGCAAGACCTTAATTGCCGAGAACAACTGCACAAAATACGGTACACGAACAGCACCGGCACGCCGCAACAAGGCATTGAAAACCGCGTCGCTGATCGAGTTCGGATTACGTGAGCCCTGACCGGCGCGCAACACCACTACGGGCTTGACCGAAGCCGCCGCGCGCAAGGCGCTGGTCAGTGCACGGGACGACGTGACATTTTCAAGATAGACCGCAATGCTGTCGGTGCGCGAATCGGTAGCCAGATAATCAAGTACCTGGGCCGTTGTGACGACAGTTTCATCACCCATTGAAACAACGGTGGAAAAGCCCAGCTTGGCGTCTTGCGCCCAATCGAGCACCGCGTTGAAGATAGCCTCTGACTGCGACACCCAGGCCACTTTGCCAGGCAATGCCAGGTGACGAGACAAACTGGCATTCAAACCAGTATGGGTTCGCTGAATACCCAACGAGCGCGGGCCCAGCAACATGCAGTCGTGCTCACGCGCATACAAACGACAGAGTTGCATGTCGTGCTCGGGGTCAACAGACGGATGGTCTGGCGCCATGACGATGAGGGCTCGGGGACGGTGCTTTTGCAGTGCCCATAACGCCTGATTCAACATGCGCCCCGTCAGTGAGACCACCGCCAGATCAAGACGCCCCCCTTGGGGCACCCCTGCCAGCGTCGCAGGCAGTTTGACAGACTCGCCTGGCTGGGTCGCAACAACAGTTGCGCGGTCGCTCAGGCGCAAAGGCAGGTTCTGGGCTGCAGCCAGCCCCTTGGGCCCAATGACCAGCATCGAGACCGGATCAAACAAGGCAGCTAAACGATGGCGAAGCATGGCGTGTGATCTGTACCTTAAAATACGACATTGCACATTAACGCTGTGGCGCCTTCAACCCTTGAATATAACGGCACAGCCTCGAACATACTCATTATCTTATGACTTCGTCTACCCCGGCGGTTATTCGCACCCGCTTTGCCCCTTCCCCAACTGGCTACCTTCACCTTGGCGGTGCCCGTACAGCACTTTTTTCGTGGGCTTTTGCCCGTCATCATAAAGGGGTTTTCATCCTGCGTATCGAAGACACCGACCTCGAACGCTCGACCCCGGAAGCGGTGCAAGCGATTCTGGACGGGATGAACTGGCTGGGTATGCAGCCCGATGAAGGCCCGTTCTACCAGATGCAGCGCATGGATCGCTACCGCGAAGTGATTGCAAAAATGCTGGCAGAAGGCTCGGCCTATTACTGCTACAGCAGCCCGGAAGAAGTCGAAGCCATGCGCGAAAAAGCCCGCGCCGCCGGCAAGAAACCCCGCTACGACGGTACCTGGCGACCCGAGCCGGGCAAAACCCTGCCCACTATTCCAGAAGGCCGCAAGCCCGTCGTCCGCTTCAAGAACCCCCTTGATGGCGTGACCCACTGGAACGACATTGTCAAAGGCCCTATCAGCTTTGACAACAGCGAACTTGATGACCTGATTATCGCCCGACCCGACGGCACACCCACCTACAACTTCTGTGTCGTGGTTGACGACTGGGACATGCAAATCACCCATGTGCTGCGCGGCGACGACCACATCAACAACACACCACGGCAAATCAATATTTTGCGGGCTTTAGGGGGTGAACTACCCCAGTATGGCCACCTGCCCATGATTCTGGGCCCCGATGGCGAAAAGCTCTCGAAACGACACGGCGCGGTCAGCGTCATGCACTACGACGACGACGGCTACTTGCCTGAAGCCATGATCAACTATCTGGCCCGCCTGGGCTGGAGCCACGGTAACGACGAAATCTTTTCACGCGAACAGCTGGTGGAATGGTTCGATACACGCAGCCTCAGCAAATCGGCGTCGCAATGGGACCCTAAAAAACTGAACTGGGTCAACGCCCACTATATTCGGGCCATGGCCAATGCCGAACTGGCGCAACGAGTCGCTCCACGCATTCGGGCCATGGGTGGCAATCCCGATGCTGTCGATCTTGAGGCGGTCATGGGGTTATTGAAAGACCGTGCCGAAACCTTGAACCAGCTGGCCGAAGGGGCCATGCTGTTCTGCCGCGAGTTCACAGGCATCGACAGCGCCTTGCGCACCGAGCACCTGACCCCCGAAGCCGTCACCATCTTGCAAGACTTTGCAACCCAGGCAGACACGCTGCCTGATTGGACTACTGAATCATTGGCTGAACTGATCAAGGCCACGCTTGAAAAACACGGCATCAAGATGCCCAAGTTAGGCGTCCCCTTGCGCGTGGCTGTGACCGGCCAGAAACAAACCCCGGCCATTGATGCCGTACTGCACATCCTGGGCCGGGAAACGGTACTGAAACGCCTGTCAACGTTAAGCTAAAACGGCAAACGATAGTTGTCGGGCATGCGCCCGACACTGAACTCACCTTCAGTGCCACGCAAACGCATATTTCGCTGTGTCTGCGAAACGATGTTGTATCGGTTGGTATAAATCGGATCATCGAGCTCGACCGGAACCCCGTTCGAATTCAGGGTTTGCAACACCAATGCCTGTCCGTCAATACGCCAGCACCCGTCTTCAGACAATGTCTGGGGGGGCTTGCGTTTGCGTTGCAACTGCTCTGAATACACCATCGTGCCGTCGGGCTTGAGCTGTAGCCATACCTTTAACTCGCCCGTCATACCTGATGCCTTGCGCGACCCCAACCAATTGCCTGCCATAGGGCTACCTGCGGCCGCCGGCTGACATACCGGCTTGGCTTCGACAGGTTCAGGCTTTTTTTGGGGGGCTTGGGCACACCCCAAAAGCACACCCGTCAAGGCAATCATGCCCACCCACTTCATCTGAAAACTAACCATAACCCCTGCATTGAATCAAAATGATTCAGCAAGATACCAAGGCGGCGGGGCGTTGCCAAGGGGTGCAACATTTATTCACAACACCCGCTTTCTACAGACTATCAACAGCTTAGCGAATACGTTACAACAAGACGTGAAAATAAATAAAAAATTCATGGCCAGGCGGCTTGATTCGCTCCAACCAAGACACTACAATTAGTGCTCAAAATTATTCAAACCACAATATATAGTGGTCAGAACAGGAAGCAGCTGGCCCAGTAAAACCAGCGTTTCAAGGCCAGCCAGGCCATCCACCGTCATAAAACACAGGCAACAGCGTCGCGTAGCGCGCACGCTGCACACAGGAGTCCTCATGCAGACGTCTCACACCGAATCACGCACTGAATCGCAGTCCCCGGCGGCAGGCAAAGCGCCTCAAACCGGCAATAAACCGGCACAACCCTGGCATAATTTCAGCACCATTCGTCGCAATGGTTCTGTCGTGGCCTTTGAGCCCGGCAAAATTGCCATCGCCATGACCAAAGCGTTTCTGGCTGTCAATGGGGGCCAGGGTGCAGCCTCCGCACGGGTACGTGAACTGGTCGAGCAACTGACATCACAAGTGGTCAACGCCCTGGTGCGTAATCGCCCCGGTGGTGGCACGTTCCACATTGAAGACATTCAAGACCAGGTTGAACTGGCGCTGATGCGCTCGGGCGAACACGATGTTGCCCGAGCCTACGTGCTTTACCGTGAAAAACGTGCGCAAGAGCGCGCCCGCACAGAACCGGCCAATACCAAACCGGCCCAGCCTGCACTGCACGTCAATGACAATGGCACCCTGCGTCCGCTGGACCTTGCCCAACTGAAAGCCACCATCGAAGCGTCCGGCACCGGGTTGCCCATTCAAATCGACGCCGAAGCCATCCTGAAAGAAACCATCAAGAACCTGTACGATGGCATCCCTGCCGACGAGGTTTATAAATCGGCCATTCTGTCGGCACGCGCGATGGTCGAAAATGACCCGGCCTACAGTCAGGTCACCGCACGTCTGCTGCTGCATACCATCCGCGAAGAAGTGCTGGGCGAAGAAGTCTCGCAAGCCGACATGGCCACTCGCTACGCTGAATACCTGCCTCGTTTCATCAAAACCGGCATCGAAAGCGGTTTGCTTGACAGCAAACTGGGGCAATTTGACCTGCCCAAACTGGCGGCAGCCCTGAAATCCGAACGCGACAACCAGTTTACCTACCTGGGTCTGCAAACCCTGTACGACCGCTATTTCCTGCATGTTCGTGGCCGTCGCATTGAATTGCCACAAATCTTTTTCATGCGTGTCGCCATGGGTCTGGCCCTGAACGAAATCGACCGCGAGGCCCGCGCCATCGAGTTCTACGACATCCTGTCGTCATTCGATTTCATGAGCTCGACCCCGACACTGTTCAATTCGGGTACGCTGCACTCGCAACTGTCGTCGTGCTACCTCACCACAGTCTCCGACGATCTGGTAGGTATCTACGATGCCATTAAAGAAAACGCCCTGCTGGCCAAATACGCTGGCGGCCTGGGTAACGACTGGACGCCGGTTCGCGCCCTTCGCAGTCACATCAAAGGGACCAACGGCGAAAGCCAGGGTGTGGTCCCCTTCCTGAAGGTTGTCAACGATACCGCCGTTGCCGTTAACCAGGGCGGCAAGCGTAAAGGCGCCGTTTGTGCCTACCTCGAAACCTGGCACCTCGATATCGAAGAGTTCCTGGAATTGCGCAAGAACACCGGTGACGAGCGCCGTCGTACCCACGACATGAACACGGCCAACTGGATTCCCGACCTGTTCATGAAGCGCGTCATGGAAAACGGTGACTGGACCTTGTTCTCGCCCTCCGATGTACCTGATCTGCACGACAAGTACGGCAAGGCCTTCGAAGAAGCCTACACCGGCTACGAAGCCAAAGCCGCGCGTGGCGAGTTGCCTTTGCACAAGACCATTCCCGCCAACACCCTGTGGCGCAAAATGTTGTCGATGTTGTTTGAAACCGGCCACCCATGGCTCACGTTCAAAGATCCTTGCAACATCCGTTCGCCCCAGCAACACGTTGGCGTCGTTCACAGCTCGAACCTGTGCACTGAAATTACACTGAACACCAACGAGTCTGAAATTGCAGTATGTAACCTGGGCTCGGTTAACCTGGCTGCTCACATCAAGCAAAATGCCGACGGTACGTTTGAACTGGACCACGACAAGCTGCAGCGCACTATCCAGGTGGCCATGCGCATGCTCGACAACGTCATTGATATCAACTACTACGCTGTTCCCAAAGCGCGTAACTCGAACGTACGCCATCGCCCGGTCGGTATGGGCATCATGGGCTTTCAAGACGCATTGCACATCATGCGTGTGCCCTTCGCTTCGCAAGATGCCGTCGAATTTTCCGATCGCTCGATGGAAGCCGTCTGCTATTACGCCTACCTGGCGTCCAGCAAACTGGCCTCCGAGCGCGGTGCCTACGCCAGCTTCCGTGGCTCGCTCTGGGATCGCGGCATCCTGCCACAAGACACCCTGAAAATGCTGCGTGACGAACGCGGCGGCTACGTTGAAGTCGATGAAAGCAGCACCCTCGACTGGGATGCCCTGCGCACGCACATCAAGCAGCACGGCATGCGCAACTCGAACTGCGTCGCTGTCGCCCCGACAGCCACCATTTCGAACATCATCGGCGTATCGCCCTGTATCGAACCGACATACCGCAACCTGTATGTCAAATCAAACCTGTCAGGTGAATTCACTGTCGTCAACGATTACCTGGTCCGCGACCTGAAAGAGCGCGGTCTCTGGGACGAAGTCATGGTCGCCGACCTGAAATACTTTGACGGCAGCCTTGCCCGCATCGACCGCATTCCTGAAGACTTGCGCGAACTGTATGCCACCGCGTTTGAAGTCGACACGAGCTGGGTGGTTGAGTGCGCTGCACGACGCCAG